>CAZKYS010000006.1:0-44405 GCA_964557085.1 uncultured Caulobacteraceae bacterium | reverse complement strand
ATATTTGTATGTTGGTCGCCAACAAGTATAAGCCTTACATCATCTTGGTCGATTAATGCGCTTTCAGTAATTCTTGGTAAAATGGTTTGAATTTTCGAACCATCATAAACCCTTGCGCCTGAAAAAGCCTTGCCAATATGATTTCCGCTAGTCGAAACAATTGCAACAGGACGAATAGGAAGCGGACCATCTTTTCTAAGCTCATGCAGGGATGAAGTAACAATATCCGTTGGGCCAATTAATATTGCCGATGGGGCACCTTTTACTACAGGACGAAAAAGGGCAGAAAGCGCAACAAGGTTTCCACCACTTGAAATTAATCTTGCAAAACCACGCGCACCCATCATCAAAGATGCCATGATAAAAGATACGATTAAAGGCTCAAGATAATTTATTTGACTGAAATATATTCTTGTAAATACGGAATATATAAAAGTTGCAATTATGATTGTGTACGTAACGCGTAATAATTCATCAGAAGATGTCCACCGCCAAACATATTGCCAAGA
Source organism: uncultured Caulobacteraceae bacterium (assembly GCA_964557085.1). Taxonomy (GTDB): domain Bacteria; phylum Pseudomonadota; class Alphaproteobacteria; order Caulobacterales; family Aquidulcibacteraceae; genus Pseudaquidulcibacter. The sequence goes on along the minus strand of CAZKYS010000006.1, from coordinate 43,896 downwards.
CTTTGTTGCAAATAATGCAATTAAAAGCGCAAAGAAATAAATTCCAATCTTATTGAAATAAACATCAGAGCCAATGCCATTTATTATTGCACCATCAGCAAGTCTTAGACCAATTATTATTGATAATAGACCAAGGAATAAATCCCCTAACAATCCTTTTGAAACTGGTGGCGCTAATGTACTTGGCACTTAAAACCCCAAATAAGCACTTGATTGCTTATGTTTTTATTAAATATTTGTAATAAAACTTATTATTAATTAATCTGCATTTAGAACAAAATCTATATCATTTCAAACTGCTTTATCGTAAAATTGTGCACTTGCGTAAAAAATATGCACATTTATAAAAACATGTGTCTTTTTGGTCATAATTTTTGGAAAACTTGTGTGAGCGTTTATTCGTCAAAAATACTGGAACTAAGCACCAATATAAAGAATATTGGTCGCGGAATTAATAAATCTGACCCTAATTATTCAACATCGCATAAGGTTTCGAAAATCTGCGGTTCTGAAATCACATTAGAGATAATATTTAATCGCGAAAATGAAATTGTCGAAGATTTTTCAATAAATCCAAAAGCTTGTGCACTTGGTCAAGCAAGTGCATCAATACTTTCACATCACATTATTGGCGCAAGTGCAGCAGAAATATTTAAAGCGCGCGATGATTTAAAAAAAATCCTAAAAGAAAACGGGCCACTTCCAGAAGGTAGGTTTTGGGAAATGCGCTATCTTGAGCCAATAAGTGAATATCCATCACGCCATGCATCAACCATGCTTGCTTGGGAGGCAGCGTGTGCCGCTTTAGAAGGCATTGGGATTAAACCTTAAAATTAATTTGGGCTTTTCAAATTTAAAAAAAACATATATAGGCAAGCCATGTTTATAAATCTTACGACGCGAACTACTGTTTAATGCCGGCGGCGCTTTTTGGGCGCGTCGCAGGCGGCCATGTTTAAGGCCCAAATAACAGTTTTTGAAATTTAATATGTCGTCAGGAAATAATTCTAAAATCTCAATATCGCCAGCGGCCTTTATTTTATTGATTTTGCAAAAAATTTATAAAATTACGCTTTCGCCATTAATTGGTGGGCAGTGTCGATACCTTCCTACTTGTTCTGAATATGCGGCTGATTGCGTTAGATTGCATGGTGCATGGCGTGGTTCTTGGATGGGCTTTGCAAGGCTCTGCAGGTGCAATCCAAAAGGTGGCTCAGGTTATGACCCCGCCCCCAAAGAAGCGAAAAACGCAAAATGGTATAAGCCATGGGATTATGGCGACTGGGATAATAGATATAGATCACCTGACGAATTTATATGTGAACAAATAGAGCAAGAGAATAAAAATGTTTGAACTTAAATTTCCAGATGGCGCAATTCGCCAATATGAAAATGGAATAAATCCTTTGGCAATTGCCGAAGGCATTTCAAAATCACTGGCAAAGCGTGTGGTTGCGGCAAAAATTGATGGTCAATTATGGGATTTAACCCGCGAAATTGAGCCTAAAGATACCCCACAAGAATTTGAACTTGTAAATCGTGATAGTGTTGATGGCTTGGAAATTATCCGCCATGACACTGCACACGTTATGGCACAAGCAATTCAAGAACTATTCCCCGATACACAAATCACAATTGGCCCAAATATCGAAGATGGTTTCTTTTATGATTTTGCCCGCGAAGCAAAATTTTCAACCGATGATTTTGAAAAAATTGAAAAGCGAATGAAAGAAATCGTTGATAGAGATTTGCCAATCGTGCGCGAAGTTTGGGAACGTGATTTTGCGATTAAACATTTCAATGAAATTGGCGAAAAATACAAAGCGTCAATTATCGAAGAAATTATTCCCGAAGGTGAAACTTTAACTGTTTACAAGCAAGGCGATGATTGGAAAGATTTGTGCCGCGGGCCGCATTTGCCATCAACTGGTCGTTTGGGCAAAGCCTTTAAATTAATGAAACTTGCAGGCGCCTATTGGCGCGGTGATGCCAAAAATGCGCAATTGCAACGCATTTATGGCACTGCATGGGCCGATGAAAAGCAATTGAATGAATATTTAGTGCGCCTTGAAGAAGCAGAAAAACGTGATCACCGCAAAATTGGCAAACAACTTGGCCTTTTCCACATGCAAGAAGAGGCAAAAGGCATGGTTTTCTGGCATCCAAAAGGCTGGACAATGTATCGCGCATTGGAAAATTATGTTCGCCGCAAAATCGAAGAAGCGGGATATGTTGAAGTTAAAACCCCACAATTAGTGGATAGAAGCCTCTGGGAAGCATCGGGCCATTGGGAAAAATTTGGCCATGCAATGTTTACCTGCGAAACTATTGAAGAAGAGGTTTTGGCGGTAAAGCCAATGAATTGCCCATGCCATGTGCAGATTTTTAACCAAGGACAAAAATCATATCGCGACCTTCCGCTCCGTATGGCGGAAATGGGGTGCTGCCACCGGTTTGAACCATCTGGTGGCCTTCATGGCATTATGCGCGTGCGCAATTTCACCCAAGATGACGGGCATATTTTCTGCACAGAAGATCAGATATATTCAGAAACAAAGGCTTTCTGTGAATTACTTCGTCAAGTTTATGACGATTTAGGGGTTGAACTTCATTCGGTTAAACTTGCATTACGCCCAGATGTGCGCGCGGGGACTGATGAAACTTGGGATAATGCCGAAAGAATGCTTAAAGAAGCAGCAGAGGCAGCAGGTGAAGAAGTGGAATTATTGCCAAATGAAGGCGCTTTTTACGGCCCTAAATTGGAATTCCACCTAAAGGATGCAATCGGCAGAACATGGCAATGCGGCACCTTACAGCTTGATTTCGTTTTACCTGAACGCCTTGGCGCTGAATATACTGGTGTGGATGGTCACAAGCATCGCCCGGTTATGCTTCACCGTGCAATCCTTGGCACTTTTGAGCGTTTCCTTGGTATCATGATTGAAAACTATGCGGGCAATTTCCCATTATGGCTTGCCCCTGTTCAAGTTGTTGTCGCCAATATCACAACTGATAGTGAAGAATATGCAAAGCAAGTTTGTAACGAAATGCGCAAAGCAGGTATCCTTGCTGAAGTTGATACACGTAATGAAAAAATCAATTTCAAAATACGTGAACATTCGGTTGGAAAAGTGCCAATCATAGCAGTTGTGGGCGCCCGTGAGGCAGAGGAGAAGAAAGTAACACTACGTCGCCTTGGCAGCCAGGCACAAGAAAATATGAATCTTGATGAAGCAATTGCCACAATAAGCCTTGAAACACTTCCACCAGATATGAAGCCATAATGAACGACCAAAAGCCCAAATTTATAAGCAATTTAATGTCATTTTGCGCAATATTGTTTGGGCTTTTGGCATCTTTCAGCGGGACAGATATTCCTGTCCTTACTGCAATATGCGCAATTACAGTTTTGATTTACCTGATTTGGCAAAGGCATTGGCATGGAATTTTAAATTCTAATGCCAAAATTCTTTTGGTGTTTTTGCCAATTATCGCACTTGTGGCCTACATGATTATATGTGCCAATATGAATGGCTTTGGCCTTAAAAGCACAAAGCAATATTTGATTGCAAATTTATTCACATTTCCATTTTTCATTTATGGCCTTCAAAGCCGCGCCAATGACACAAACAAAAACCGCCGCGCAATAATTGCGGGATTTGGTATTTTAGCAACATTATTAACGCTCGAGGCAATTGACCATTATCAAATGTATAAAATGGCAAACCCAAATATAGGTGATAAATCACTTGAATTTAATCTAGGGCGCGCCGCTTTTATTGCTATTATAATGTTCTGGCCTGCCGCTTTGGCACTTAACAACCTTGGGAAAAATAAAAAATATTCTGTTTTTTTGGTTATAATAACGGGATTTATCGCAACCCAATTTGGAATTGATTTAAACTTTATAATTTTCATAAGCGTTGGTATTGCCGCCTTAATAGCGATTAAATTTCCAAAATTAATTCTATCAATTGTAACTTTTATTGCAATTTCATTAGTTGTGCTTGCCCCGCCCATTTATTCAAATATTGCAATTTTTGCCAAATTAAAATTTGGCGATAATTTACCAATGTCATACGGCAGGCGTGCCGATATGTGGTTATATGCAAGTGAAAAAATAAAAGAAAAGCCTTTATTTGGCTGGGGGCTTGATGGGGCGCGCAATTTCCAAGACAAAGTAAATTATGCTGGCTATGAATGGGCTGCCATTCAAATGCACCCTCATTCTGCACCACTTCACATCTGGTTAGAGGGTGGGATGATTGGTGCGATTTTGGTGGCCTTTATTATATTAATGGGTTATTTTTTGGCATTAAAAAGCAAAAAACTTTCTGGAAAAAATGCTTGGGCTTATGTTGGGGTTTATTCGACAATATTATTTGGTTGGTCTTTATCTTATAGCATATGGGAACAATGGCTTTGGGCCGCTACATTAATGTCGATTGGCTTTGTATATTTAGCAGGCGATGAAAACAATAAGACCACAAAAAAAGATGAATTCATGGAACTAATATAGTGGCGGCACAATTCACAATCATTATTGTAAGTTATTTTAGTGGAAAAGAGATTTTTGACACTATAGAAAGTGCAATCTCACAAGAAGAGGCCATAAAGATAATCATTGTAAATAATGGTAACAACAATGATATTAACTCCAAACTAGCTAAAATTGCCAATTTAAACCCCAAAATCGAAATTATAGATTCAAATGAAAATTTAGGTTTTGGTCGGGCGTGTAATTTGGGCGCATCAAAAGTCAAAACTGGAAACTTATTATTTCTAAACCCTGATGCAATTTTGGAAAAAAATGCATTAAAAAATCTCGTGCCAAATAATTTAACAAAACAAGCAATAATTGGCGGACATATAAAAAACCAAGATGGTAGTGAGCAAAAAGGCGCACGTCGCGGCGAACTTACAATTTTATCGGCAATAATTAGTTTTCTAGGAATTGGCAGATTTATAAAGAATAATAGTGTTTTTCACGACTTTAACTGGCACACAATGCCCCTGCCAAATGAAATAATTGAAGTCAAAAATATATCTGGGGCTTTTTTTACAATTGAAGCCAATGAATTTCAAAAACTTGGGGGGTTTGACGAAAAATTCTTCTTGCACGTTGAAGACATAGATTTATGTAAACGAATGCGAGATAATGGCGGCAAGGTTTTCTTTAACCCTAACTCAACTGCAATTCATATTGGTGGAACTGCGGGCGCACCAAAGTCATTTGTCGAATGGCATAAATATAAAGGTTTCTTGCGCTATTTTTGGAAAAATTATAAGGGTTTTGATAAAATTATTGTTTTAGCTTTTTCAATCCCATTATTCATTGCAATTTTTAGCCGATTGCTTTTGTCAAAATTCCGATATGGATAATTACCTTTTTGCCCTTTGAATAATTTGTTCCCGTTACGGGTTCGGTTTTTTCAATTGCAATTAGACCTTTTTCATTCATTTTTTGATTGAAGGCTTTCCATTCTTTCTCTTCAACAACAAATGGCGCGCCATTAACCGCATATTTTGCAGCATCTTCAATACTTGCCAATCTATCGTCAGAACGGGTTAGGAATATAAGGCTTGGCTCTTGATAACCTGCGCCAACTATATTTGGAACCTCGAACTTACGCGGATTAAGGCCAAGGCCATCAAGGCGACTTGCAACATTGCGCGACACATTCAAATCATGAACCCAATTCAATAAAAATCCTTTAGCGCCAATTGAAAACATCATTGCGATAAAAACAAAGGCCAAGAATACTGATTGCTTACCTTTGAATTGATAAAACACACCCAAACAGGCAAAAGAAAAAATTATTGCGCTTAATGTGTATGAAATTGGTAATAAAGGCTTTTGGTAAGTATATGCCAAATAAATTGGAATTGCGGCCACCAAAACTAGCGCAAAAACAAAAAGCCCAAGTCCAAGCCATTTTGCCCAATTTTTGAAATAGTCATTTGTGATTGCATAAGCCATCAAAAGCATAATCGCAAAATGAACAGGCATTGTATAATGGGCAAGCTTTCCCGTGCTTATTTCAAATACAAGCCATGTTGGGATTATTATTGCCAATAAGAATTTGATTTTTTCATTTTTAAATTCTTTTATCGCCGCATGAAGCCCCGCCCCCATGAATAGCGACCACGGCCATAATAAAATCGGTGAAATCAATGTGTGAAGCCCCGGTGGCATTGATGGGTTTTCTTGTTTGCCCGAGACTTTCTCGCCCAAATCCTTGCCCAATGCTTCAACATAAAATTGACCATGGGTTTTATATGCAATCATAATATACCAAGGAAGCGCAATTATAAAAAAAAGCAAAATCCCGCGAATATCAAAAATATTTTTTATAAAATCTAAATTGCGTTCCCAAAAATATAGTAATAAAATCATCAAAAAAATGACCATCAAAGGAACAGGGCCCTTGATAAGAAAGGCAATTGCGAAAGCACCCCAAAATAACAAATTATAAAAAAGATTTTTGCCCTCAAACCGCAATTTACCAAGCGCGAAAAATGAAAGCGCGATAAAACCCGTTAATGCGGCATCGGTTTTTGCGATATGTGCTTCGGTTGCCAATAATAGGCTTGTGGAAAGAAAAACTGCGCTCAAGAATGCGGTTTTTTTGTCAAATAAGGCTTTTCCTAATAGAAATGTTGAAATCGCCGCTAAATATGCGCCAAGCAATGAAATAATGCGAAAATAAAATGGATTATGGGAATTTTCCTGTCCCAAAGATTTAACAACTGCCGCCTGTAACCAATGAATTCCGATTGGCTTTTTATTTCGTGCCTCATCTTGGAAATTAATTCTTATATAATCGCCACTTTCAAACATTTGTGTGGTCGCTTGCATAAAGCGTGATTCATCGCGATCCAAAGGTTGCAAATTTATTGCGGGGATTAATGACATAAGCAAAACTAAGAAAGCCAAAATTATAAATGGCTTTTTCCCTTGGCTCAAATATTCCAAATCAAAATTAGAATTTGCCATTTATCATTAATCCAATCTTTTGGCGTTTATTGTAAAATATGCCCCATACTAATAATAAAATCAAAGGCACAAAAATTCCACAGATTGCAATAAGGATAAATTTTACCTTGTCGATACTTTTTGCAATATTTTCATTTAGTTTTTTTAATTCATCGCGTTTTTCAAGTGACTTTTGACTCAAGACATTCAATTGATTTTGAATTTCGCCATTATTTCCTTGTGAACTTAATTCACGGATTTGCTGATTTATGGTTTGTAATTCTTGGTTTAACACACCCTGTTTTTCAAGGATTTGGGTTTGGGCGGCGTTTTTCAAATCGTCAATTTTTATAAAATTACGTTTTACTTTTTGCTTTGATCTTAATTGCATAAGCCCCTGTTCACCGCTTAGATAATCAATTGAATTTAAAATAAAATTCTTATTATCGGCGATTTGTGAATTTTCATCTAAATAAAGCGAATCTGCAAGAAAATCGCTATCGGCAATTACCAAAATCGCGCCATTTTTATTTTTTTGATTTGGCGTAATTAATGCGGCAATGGTTTTTTGTTTATCCTCACCTTCCCAAAGATTTGCTGCCTCTTGGGGATTTTCATATTGACTTACTTTTTGGCTTTCAATTCGCATATTATCATTTGATGACAATAAAATTGGTGCGAATTGAAAATTTTGTGCATCTGGCGGGTTTAAATATGATGGGCTGGCAAAATTTATTCCTTGCTTAAGACCATTTAAAATTGGGGTGTTTTTGTCAAAGTTTTGCGGTGAAACGTTGAAAAATAATGGTTGCGGCATAATATTTGGACGACCATTAATATCGGCGCGAACCGGAAGCGCACCCTTCTTATCCATCAAAACTTCATTTGAAAAAACAATTCCCCATTCTTTTTCTAAACGCCCAAGGTTTTGAATATAATTCTTATTACCCAATCCATTATCAGCGGAAATATTAGAATATGGGTCAAGACATATAATCGCGCGACCACCATTTTTAACATATTGTGATAATAGATTTTGCTGTATCTCACTTAATGCCCATGGTTGAATAATCATTATTAAATCAAGATTTGGCGGCAGGTTTGCAAAATCATGTGATAAGCTAATTAATATATTTTCTTCAGCAATTGATTTTGCAATTTGGGCAATTGGCTGTGGTGCGCCATTAGGGTTATTTTGGATAAACCAATCTTGCCCGCTTATAATGCCAATTGTTTTTTGTTTTTCTTTTTGTAAATTTATTATTGATTTAGCTATTTCATATTCAAGATTATCCGATGCTTGCGGATCAAAATATGGGATTTTGCTTATTTTATTTCCTGATTTGAAAGCTGCACCTAAATAGATTGGTTCAAGGCTTGCACCAATGTCATTATATGGCAATAATCCCAATGCAATTGCTACATCTTCTTGGGAGGAAAATTGATTTACATCTATTTCTTTTAAAACAATTTTCCCACTCGAAGCACTTGCAAATTGGCGCAAAATATCGCGCACTCTATTCCCATATTGGCGAATTTGTGGATTTTGTGTGCTGGCTTGTTTTGAAAAGAAAAAATCAATTTCAACGGGGTTTTTGCTGTTTGAAATTATCACTTTAGTGCTTTTATCAAGGGTGAATAATCTATCTTGGCTTATGTCAAAGCCTTTATTAGCGAATGCAAAATTACTTATAAATATCATTGTGATTGTTGCGATTAAGGCAAAAAATATTCTCATATTTGCCCCCGCCGCTTTTGCTGCAAAAACACAAAATTAATATAAAGCCCAAGGCAAATGAAAAGAATAAATTTTATGATTGCCGAATAATAGAATTGACCGCTAATCATATTGTCAAAATCATCAAGCAATGAAATTTGCGCAAATAAACCACCAAAATTAAAGCCCAAACCATCCAACATTGTCATCACAATCGGCATACCCGATGCCAAAAGCAAAAAGCCAAATAATAATGAAAGCAAATAGGCAATAATTTGGTTTTTTGAAATCATGCTTATTGCCATTGAAATTGCAAGATAAATACAAGCAAGCATAAGGCACGAAACAAATCCGCCAAAAACAATTAAATTATCAACATTACCCAAAAAATTTATACCAAGCCAAAGCGGAAAACAGGCAATGTTTGCAATAAAACAGACCAAAAGGGCGGCAAGATATTTTCCCAATATCAGTTCATAATCTTTAATCGGCAAAGATAAAAGAACCTCAATCGTGCCTGATTTATTATCTTCTGCCCAAATTCGCATTCCAAGGGCTGGGACCAAAAACAACAAAATATAGGGTTGAAATTCAAAAAAACTATATAGGCTTGCTTCATTAAATTCGATTAATTGGCCAATTTGAATTGCAATTAAAATGCTAAAAAAAACATAAAATGAAATAAAAATCGCGCCAATTGGATTTTGGAAATAGCTTTTAAATTCGCGCATAAAAAGGGTGTAAAATTGTGATTTCATACACTGCCCACCGTAAGCTTTAAGAATTCATCTTCTAATTTGTTTTTTGCATTTTTTTTGAAATTTTCGATTGTTTCATCGGCAATTTTTTTTCCATTATTTATAATAATGATACGATTGCAAATATCACCAATATCGCCAAGAATATGGGTTGAAAATATTATTATCCTATCTTGACCCATTTTTTTTATTATATCCAACGCCTGCGCCCTTTGTGCGGGGTCAAGTCCATCTGTTGGCTCATCAAGTATAAGGATTTTGGGATTATTTAATATTGCCCCCGCAAAGGCAATGCGCCGCTTAAAACCTTTTGAAAGGGTTTCGATTTTTTGATGAAATATGGTTTGAATATTTGTAATTTCGGCGGCTTTTATAATGGCGCTTTTTAAATCAGCGCCAAACAAACCATGCATTTGCCCAATGAATTCAAGATATTCCTTGGCATTCATGTCGCCCCATAATGGTGCGCCCTCTAATAAAAGGCCAATTTTATTTTGTATGGCTTGGCGATTGGTTTTTATATTTTCACCATCAATTTTGATTTCGCCGCTTTGGGCTTCTAAAATTCCACTAACGGCTTTAATACATGTGGTTTTGCCCGCGCCATTAACGCCCGCAATGCCAATAATATCACCAGAATTTGCATTGAAACTAATATCGTCAATAATTTTTCGCCCCAAAAGCGATATATTTACCGAAATTAATTCAAGCATGTTGACGCTTTCATTATAGCCAAGGCGTAAGAAGTTTTTGTTTGGCTTTGTAGTCTTTTATTTCGTTTGAATGTATCAAACTATCGGCAATGTCATCAAGACCCAAAAGAAGCGCACGTTTCATGCTTGGTTCGATTTCAAAATGGTGGGATTTGCCATCTGGCGCGGTTACGCTTTGTGCTTCTAAATCAATGTCAAAACGGCAATTGTGACCATTGGCCTGTGCCATTAATTCTTCGACTGTTTCTTGGGGCAATTTGATTGGTAAAATACCGTTTTTAAAACAATTATTATAAAAAATATCGGCATAAGAATTGGCAATTACTGCGCGAATACCAAAATCAAGCAAAGCCCAAGGCGCGTGTTCACGCGATGAGCCACAACCAAAATTAGGCCCTGCAATAATTAATTGCGTTCCCTTATATGCTTCTTGGTTAAGCACAAAATCAGGCTTTAAATTGCCATTTTCATCAAAACGAAAATCATAAAAAAGGCCATTACCAAGCCCTTTGCGTTCAATTGTGGTCAAAAATTGTTTTGGGATAATTTGATCCGTATCAATATTTGCCAAAGCAAGCGGTGCGCCATTTGTTGAAAGTTTTGTAAAGGGTTGCATATTTAAAACCTAATTTTTTTTGCTTTTATAGCCACAAACCCAAATATACTAGTGGTTTGCACATATATTTTTAAGCATTTAGTAAAAGTTTTTGGTCATGCTTTTTACATGGCAATTACGAATATTGAAACCAAAACTTCAAAAATTAGCTTTAAGGGCAGCTCTTCAAAAAAATGGTCTTATAGGCGCGTGATTGTTTTTGCGGTTTGTATGTCATTAGTTTTTTGGGCCGCAATAATAACGATAATGTGGTTTTTATTCTAAATCCTTGCGCCATTTTCGTCAAATAAATAACAATTTTTTGATTCAAACCTAAAACCAATTTCTTTGCCTGCCTCGATTTGTGCGTCATGTGATAATTGAATATTTATTGTCTCTTTTGAATTTGCACTTTCGGCATAGGCAAAAACAACGCCGCCATGTTTTTCAACAAATTTAACATGCGCCCGAATTAATGATTTATCATCAATAATTATGTTTTCAGGACGAATACCAATTTCGATTTTATCACCAGTCTTACCATTGTTTGTGGTTGGTAATAATTGCCCTTCGGCTAATTTTATTTGTTTATTATTTTCAATATAGGCATCCAAAAAATTCATTTTTGGATTGCCAATAAATTCGGCTACAAAGCGGTTTTGTGGATTATTATATAATTCCATTGGGCTGCCTGCTTGCGAAATTATGCCGCCGTTTAGAACCACAATTTTATCCGCCAATGTCATGGCTTCGACTTGGTCGTGGGTTACATAGATAATGGTATTTGCCAATTGTTCCCCAATACGCGCAAATTCATAACGCATTTTATTGCGCAAAGCGGCATCAAGATTTGACAAAGGCTCATCAAACAAGAATATTTTTGGATTACGAACAATTGCGCGCCCAATTGCCACCCTTTGGCGTTGACCGCCTGACAAATCCTTTGGCTTTCTTTCTAATAAATGTTCGATGTTTAGAATTTTTGCGGCTTCTTTTACTTTTTTATCAATTTCATCGCTGGAAACTTTGGCAATTTTAAGGGCAAAGGCCATATTATCATAAACATTCAAATGCGGATAAAGCGCATAAGATTGAAACACCATTGCAATTTGACGATCAATCGGTTCTTTGTCGGTTACATTTTTATCATCAATAAAAATATCACCACTTGTTGGCACTTCAAGCCCCGCAATAAGGCGCAAAAGTGTTGATTTTCCACAACCCGAGGGCCCAACAAAAACAACAAATTCACCATCATTAATCTCAAGGTCAATACCCTTAAGAATATGCGCATCACCAAAGGATTTTTTGATATTTTTCAGTTCAAGTTTTGCCATATTGCTATCCCGACTATTTCATCACAATAGGTGGATTTTGAATAAAATCGCCACCATTGGTTTTTATTTTTTTGCCATTAAAAATTAAAACATTCTTTGTAATTAAATGCGCAGGAATATTGTAATTAAACCTATCCACACCGCTTACATTAACATTCAAAACCCCTTTGATATATCGCATATTAAAGGTGATTTTTCCCTCAGTGGTTAAAAGACCTTTGATTGATATTCCATTTCCAGCAAGCCAATTCTTATCAATTCCGCCGCCAAGAATTGCTTCATAACCACCTTTTTCATAGAAAAACCTGTCAATGCTTGAGCGTATAAAATCACTTGCCACCCAACCATGTGGTAAATCGCCTAAATAGCGTGGGGTGCGTTTTTCGCGTCCGACAACTTCGGCAAAAGCATTCCACTTTTTTGGTAATCTATCATCAAGGAAGAATTGCGATGATGCATTTGCCCTGTCCCATTTTCCAAGGCGGGTGAAGGCAGAAACAACGCGCCATTCATAAGGCGTATAATCTTTCCAAACTTTATCAATATCACGGCGTTTTACAAAATTTTCCCAATATTTATCAAAAGTTGCCGCAAACCATTCTTTTGGAAATCTATCTTCTAAATTTAATAAAAGCGCGATTGTGGTTGAGGTTGCATCAAAATCGCCCCTATCTTGCGCACCAGGGATATAATTCAAATTGTATTTCTTTTGCGCAATTTCAATCGCCTTTTTGAGGTCGGTTTCAAATTCATAGCGATCAAGATTCATTTGGTCATTTTCAGTCTTTTCTAAATCCATAGCGATTTCAACCGCATCAACCATTCCGCGCAAAGTCCAAAAATTATCCCAATTTGAATATGCGATTTTATCAGAATATCCTTCGTGCGATATTGTTGGCGGCATAAGGCCGTATAAAGCTTCGCGGTCTTTGGTTTGATTTTTTTCACCGCGTTCTAACGCGCGTTGGGAATTTATATATTCAAAAGCAGATTTAACATTTGGCCAATATTTTTCCAAAATCGCTTTGTCGTGCGTATATTTATAAATTTGTCTTACTAGATAAATATATTGCCCATGCGAATCATTTTCTGGAACAGGGTCTGAACCCCTAAAATCGGCGCAACATGGGATTTTACCATTATCAAATTGGAATGGCGTGTACCATGCAAGATAATCTTTGGCTTCTTGGAAAAGGCCAAGGCGCAAAAGCCCCTCTGAAATCATTGCCCCATCGCGTATCCATGAACGCGCATAAGAACGCGAACCAGGGCGAAGCATTGGCCCATCACGCATCATCAAAATATAGGCAAGATTGGTTTTAATGGCATTTGCAATCTCTTGACCTTTGCCATTTGCCTCTATTTGAACATGGTTTAATTTTGCGCGCCAGAATTTTTCAGTTTTTGCTTTTTCAGCATTAATATCCACATTTTGTGGCATTTGACCGCTTAATGGGCTTAGAAATGCGAAAGTTTTGGTTTCATTCGGTTTTAAAGAAACCTTATAAATTACCGCACCATTGGCAAGGCCATATTCATCCTTGGCGCTTTGGGTTGTGATATTTTGATTTTGCGCAATTTCACCTTGCCAATAATTTGCGGCAATAGTTTTATTTGGCTTTTGGGTTAATTTGATAATTTTATCATTTATTTTGACTTTATCATTATCGAACGAAATTTCGTTAATTGGCGTATAACCACCATTAGTTGATAAAAATTGTAACGGCCCATTAACTTGATACGGGCGTAAATTAAGCATTAAATCAAGGTTTAATGGCTTATTTGTAGTGTTGGTAATTTGATATTCGCCATAGGTTTGCGAATTTTCACGACTGCCAAAAACATAAGCGGTTGTTTTCAATTTCCAATTATTATTTTTCCAAATCGCACTTGGGATAGGTAGGTATTTATCTTTTAATTCATGGTCAATTTTGACATTTGACCAATCAAATCTTTTGCCATTTTCGAAAATGAAAGGTTCAATCCTAAAGCCAAGGCGTGCAATTTCGATTGCGCCATCTTCACTTATTAATGCACTATCATGCCCGCCATCTGTGCCGATAAGTGTCCAAAATTCTTCTTGGCCCGACATATTTCTTGGGTATATTCCAATTGGCGCGGCTTTGGCATTATTTTGAATAAATTCATTAAATCCTGCGGCATATTCAAGTGGCAAAATTTCAATATTTTTTAGATTTTGAGCGCCATCTTTTGACGTAATTTTTATTTTTTGCGCTTCTGATTCAGTGGCCTTGATGATTTGCGTGTCTTGATTGGCAAGGCTTACATTTGTCAGATTTTTTTCATTGCCTTCTTCATCAAGCAATGTGACCGAATAATCAGATGGCGCTTTATCCCATGATAATTTTAAAGCACCAAATTCGCGATTTTTCCCTAAATCAACTAAAGTTTGATTATTTTCTTTTGCAATAATTGGTTGAGGCGGCGGTGAATTATCGATTGCAATTGGCGTGATTTTCAAATCATCAATTTCAATAAAACCCTTACCACCCGCACCCGCTGAAATAACAAAATCCATTGTTTCGGTTTGTTTTAAGGTTTTGTCGGCAATAGGGCCCCAAGCGAAAGTGATTTGGCGTTTTTTGAATTTTACCAATTGCCATTCATTTGAAGGTTCAAAATCGCGTGTAAATTTCCACCATACATTATCACCTGATTTATCTTTTACCTTGAATTCAAGATTATTTTTTGGCCCTTGTCCGCGAATATAAAACGAAACTTCATAATCTTGGGGAAATGTAATTGGTAATGCTCGGGTTATAAAGGCATAGCCCGAACGATTATGAAAATCATAATCCATGCGCAAACCATTACCATTTTTACCCGCAACAGAAGTTTGAACAGCGCTTACGCCATCGGATGCATCGGCGCGCCACGCACTTTGACCATCAAAACTATCAAGCAAAGTCGGTGCAGTTTGTGCATTTGCCAAAATTGGTGAAAATGCAGCAAAGGCCAAAGCAATGATTGAAATCCTATTCTTCATAATTACCCCTTAACGCTTGAAGCCAATAGGCCACGCATATAAAATCTTTGAAGTGCGATGAATAAAATCAAAACTGGCAAAACCGTAATAACCGCGCCCGCCATCATCATTTCGCTATCTTGTACGTGTTCACGTGATAAAACCGCCAATGCCACTGGTAATGTATAAGACCCACTATCGGTCATAATTATCAAAGGCCACATGAAATCATTCCACGAACCAAGGAAGGTAAATAGGCCAAGCGTTACCATCACTGGCATTAAATTTGGCACGATTAATTTTGTAAAAATCTGCCACTCATTTGCGCCGTCCATGCGCGCCGCCTCAAGCATTTCATCGGGAATTGATTGGGCAAATTGGCGAACCATGAAAATCCCAAAAACGCTTGCAATCCATGGCACAAGTGCACCCGCATAAGTATTTACAAGGCCAAAGGTTTTTAAAAGCAAAAACAAAGGCATCATACCAACTTGCGCAGGAACAACCATTGCCGCAAGAAGGGTTTGAAACATCGCTTCGCGCCCTTTGAATTTCAACTTTGCAAATGCATAACCCGCAGTCACATTGAATGTTAATGATAATATCGTTGCACTTATGGCAAGAAATATTGAATTGAACAAATATTTCCACAAGCCAGATGATGAAAATAATTCATGATATGCGCTTATTTGCGGGTGTTTTGGCAATAATGGCGGCGGGAAAGTTGACGCTTCGCCTGCTGCCATAAAGCTTACACTTATCATCCAAAATAATGGGAATGCCACAATTATCGCAAGAATAATTATAAAAGCATTTAGGGCAATATTTTTTGGTTTAATCCTCATGATACACCCTGCCTATTTGCAAATTTGGTTTGAATAATTGTCATCAAAAGCATGAATAGGAATAAGACGAATGCCACCGCCGATGCATTACCCAAATTCCACCATTTAAACCCTTGCTCATACATCATATAAAGCACGGTAACGGTTTGTTCGGCGGGGCCACCTTGGGTCATAACATATGGTTCGGCAAATAATTGGAAAAAGCCCGTCATTGTCATTATCGAAACCAATAATATTGATGGGCCAATGGCAGGCAAAGTTACGTTTAAAAATCTTTGCCATGAATTTGCGCCATCAATTTTGGCGGCATCGGATAAATCACTTGAAACATTTTGAAGTGCAGCAATGAATATTACCATATTATAGCCAAAACTTTTCCAAACCACGAAAAGCACAATTGCCGGCATCGCCCATTTTGGATCGCCAAGCCAATCAATTGGGTCAATTCCAAATTTTGATAATGCAAAATTCAAAAAGCCATATTTTGTATGCAAAAGATATTTAAACACCAATGCCGTTGCCACCAATGTGGTTACAACAGGCGCAAAGAAAATTGTGCGCACAAAATTTTTGAATTTGGCGGCTTGTGAATTTAGCAAAATTGCCGCGCCCAAGCTTGCCGCCATTGATAATGGCCCGCCTATAAAGACGAAAAATAAAGTGTTGGATAATGCTTTCCAAAATAATGGGGTTTGCAATAATTCAATATAATTTTTAAACCCGACAAAGCGCAAATTCTTTAAATCCGCCAAGGCATAAATATCAAAATCGGTAAAACTTATTATAAGCGCTGCCAAAGCAGGGCCAAAGAAAAACACAACAATGGCAATGAAAGCAGGGGCAACAAACCAAAGCCCAATATTATTATTGCGCATTTTTACCCCCATTTCGATTTAACATCCAACGCCGTTTTTCAAGAATTTTATTGGCGCGTTTGTCCATTTCCGCGGCGGCTTGGTCGATATTAAGATTGCCGCGCACCAAAAGTTCCGAAACAATTCTTGTTTCTTGAGCAATCCTTTCCCATTCGGGGGCAGGTGGTGCGGGTTTTACACGCTCTAATTGTTTGTAAAATGCGCTTGCATATTTATCATTTGCAAGGCCGCCATTAATCCATGCGCTCTTGCGGGCGGGTAAATCACCAGTTAAATCATAAAATTTTTGTTGCACTTCTGGGCATGATAAATATTCAATTATTAATCCTGCGGCCTCTTTTTTGTTTGAATTTTTCATCATCACAAGGCTTGAACCACCTGCTGATGATGCACCCCATCCATTTGGCCCCGGCATTGGCGATGTTGCCCATGCATCTTGTAAATCTTCAGGAAGGCGGCGCTTAAATTCGCCAATATTCCACGGCCCAGTTATATAGAAATTAAAAAAGCCACGCCCAAATTCATCATAGACATTACTTATCTCATTTGCCGCAGACATTGGCGCAAGTTTTTGCGTGAACATTGATTGATAGAATGAAAGTGCTTTTTTAAAGCCACCACTTTGCATATTTCCCAAAGTTGCATTGTCTTTTAAAATTGGATCATCAACTTGATATGCAAAGGTCATTAATGGTTCATATTCATTAAGCGGAAGCAAAATTGAATATTTTTTTTCACCAATATTTTCTTTGATTTTTTTAAGCGATTTTATCCAATCATTCCAATTATCAGGAATTTGCGAATAGCCAGCATTTTTAAGCGCATCTTTGCGATAAAATAAAAGCCGCGTATCAACATACCATGGAATTCCATAAAGTGTTTCATCAACAATATTAGTTTGCCAAATACCGTCAAAATAATCATTTTTATCGATATTTTTTGCAAATGATTCCAATGGGCTTATTGCACCAATTGCCACCATTTCAGGAAGCCATGAATTACCAATTTGGGCAATATCGGGCATTGTATTCCCTGCAAAAGCCGTAAGTAATTTCTCATGCGCCGCAGACCATGGAATTTGTTGCACTTTAATCTGAATTTGTGGATTGGCCTTTAAAAAATCGGCCAATAAATCCCCAACAATTTCACCTTCGCGCCCCATGCCCCACATATTTACAATATTGTGGGATTTTGCATTTTCATTTCCCAAAATTTTGCCACACGCACCAAGCCCATAAAGGCCTGAAATGGTTGCAACATTTTGTAAAAATCCACGGCGGTTCATGATTATTCCATCCAATTACCATTTGCATTTATTGGCTCAAAACCAGCTTTTTGAAGGCCAGTTTTTACAACTTTTGAACCTTTCATCAAATCACGTACAAAGCCTGATGAATGATTTTCAATCATCGCAATTATTGGCCCTTGGTCAATGCCAAGATAATCATAAGTTACCCAACCTGCATTCTTAGTTTGGCGACCAAATTGGCTTGGATAATTGCCTTTATATGTTGGGTTGAAACTATCAAAAAAGCCATATTTTCCATAAATATCATCGCCATATTTTGCCCGAAGTGCTTTTAATGCAGCAATTGATTCATTTGGGGTAAGTGGCATTGAAGAAATTGATGAAGTTGGCGCAATCGTTCCATCATCAAACATCGCACGTGTTCCAGGGCCACGTTCTGAATAAGATCTAAAGAAACGCTCTTTGCCATCTATATTTAATTTACCATCATAAGGGCCATCGCAGGCCGCAAAGCCCCAAATGTTTTCACCATAATCATTGAATTTTTGCGGATTATTTATTGCATAAGTTCGCTGTGTAAGTGTGGCGCGGCGGGTGTTTTCAAAATAAGTAAGGCCGCGTTTTTTCATATATTTATCGGCAATATCGCGTAAATCATACCAAATATGTGGCAATTGATGAACTGAAAGGCTAAAATAGCCCACATGTTCTTGCGTGCCCATATTTTTACCCCAAGTTAGATCATAAGTTGAGCACCATTTATCCCATGCAGATGCATCAATTGGATAAGTTGGCGATGCCATTCCAAGCAAATAACACAAGATACCTTCTGAATAACCTTCCCATAAGGCTTTAATATAACCTGTTTCAGGGTGCCAACCCATTCCAAGCAAGCCATTCTGGTTTGTTAAAAAGCCCCAATCAATGCGTTCATATAATTTTTGCGCATAATCACGAATTTCATTTTCTATCTTTTCATTTTTATCAAAAAACTCTTTGGCAACCAAAGCGCCATAAATGAAAAGCGTGGTGTCAATTGAAGATAATTCGCAATTTTTAAAACGCGTTCCATCAGAATAATTTAAGAAGTGATAAAAGAAACCTTTATGCCCCGCCATTCCAGTTGGTGCATCACCCTGCGGTGCATTATATAAAAACTTTAATGTATTTAGGGTTCGTTTTGCGGCATCATCACGGCTTACATAATTGCGCTTTACACCAATGCAATATGCAGTAAGCGCAAAGCCAACCGCCGCAATTGAACAAAACATACGTGTTGGATATCTATCAGGTGTAAGGCCGCGTTCATCATCGCAAGTTTCCCAAAAGAAATTAAAAGTGCGCCTATGGACGTCTGCAATCAATTCATCATTCATGACATCTTGCGGGAAAGCTTGTTCTGGAATTGAATTTATTTTTGTTGCGCAACCACCCATAAGTGCTGCCAAACTAATAACAAAATCGCGTCTTTTTAATAACATTTTCTCTACCATATATTTTGAGTGCGCAAAAAAAGCGCAAGTTTGCTTATTCGCTTTTTTAAAGCGTCCTTTTTGTAAGACTTTTTAAATCAATGTTAGAAAGTTAAATTTTCCAAAACCGTCATCTCTTCTTCCCTTAGTTTTGCCACACTCGAACTTCTTGGAAAAAGAACGGGTGTGAAATGCGCCTCTTCTTGAAGGTCGTCATCATTGTTAATTAATTGTTTTAGAATTTCGACCGCGCGCTTCCCAAGGGTTGCCATATCAACCCCCATAGAGCTTAGGCCAGGTGTGATGTAAGACGCCACAGGCGTATTATCAAAACCAATAAGCGCAACATCATCAGGAATTTTTATTCCAAGGCGTTTGAAACCATTAATAAGCCCAATTGCCATTGTGTCATTACCAACAAATATTGCGTCAATCGCGCCATCTTTTACCAAGCGCGCAATAGCAGGGGCATAATTAAAGCCAGTTTCTTCGCGAAAATCACCTTCGAAGATATTGGTTTTAAGTTCAAGACCGTCCATAGCTTCACGATAGCCACGCATACGATCTGATGCTTCTAGGTTGTTTTTTGGACCGCTTAAATGGGCAATTTTACGCTTTCCACAATCATAAAGATGTTTAATCGCGGTTTTTGCGCCATCGGCATTGTCGATTGCAATTAATGGGATTTTCGCCTTGCTTGATGAATTTGCAATTTTCACCATTGGTGCATTAAGCGTATTTCTTAAATCATCATCATCGGTTTCGAACGGAAACATTGCAACCATTCCATCAACCCGACCACGCATTGCCGCAATTGCGGTTTTGGTTTCATTTTCATCATTGTGATATGATGAAAGCAATATGTTAAATCCGCCAAGACGCGCCGCATAATCAATTCCACGAACAATCTCGGAAAAGAATTCGCCATATAAATCAGGAAGCAAAACACCTATAATATTGTTTTTCTTGGTTATTAAAGAGCGCGCGCCGAAATGCGGAACATAATTTAATTCTTGGGCAGCTTTTAAAATTCTATCTTTGGTTTCTTGGGAAATTCTTCCAACACCATTTATTGCGCGCGAAGCCGACGCAACGGATACTTTGGCACGTTTTGCCACATCTTTTATCGTTACATTGCCTTGTCTTGACATCCACTCGCCTTTTATTTCATTTATTCATAGTTGAAAATACTTGTGAATTTAATTAGTTCAAACAGAATTTTTCACTTGAATCATTTTTTATTAATGCGTAAACGTTTACATTATAATTGTAAAGCATAAATTTGCTTTTACAGAAAAATGGCTTGAATAATAATTCGCGCAAAACATAATAAGTCGGAGAGACCATGACGGGAGTAACTAAATTTCCACCGAATTTCCTTTGGGGTGCTGCAACTGCTGCATATCAAATCGAAGGTTCACCACTTGCCGATGGCGCAGGCCCAAGCATTTGGCAGGGTTTTTCGCATACACCGGGTTTGATGCTTAATGGCGACACGGGTGATATTGCAACCGACCATTATAATCGTTGGAAAGAAGACATTGACCTTATGGCTGAACTTGGCCTTAAAGCCTATCGTTTCTCTACTTCTTGGTCGCGAATTTTGCCGCAAGGTAAAGGCGCAATAAATCAAAAAGGCATTGATTTTTATTCACGTCTTGTCGACGGTCTTTTGGAAAAAGGTATCGAGCCTTTATTGACATTATATCATTGGGATTTACCCGAAGCTTTGGATCATATTGGTGGTTGGTTAAACCGCGATATTTCCGATTATTTCGGTGATTATGCAAATGTTTTATATAAGGCACTTGATGGGCGCGTCAAAAAATGGGTTACATTGAATGAGCCTTGGGTTGTAACTGATGGCGGCTATTTATTTGGCGCTTTGGCACCTGGTCATAAAAACCGCTATGAAACACCAATTGCATCACATAATTTAATGCGCGCACATGGTCAGGCAGTTAAAAATTACCGTGAAATTGGCAAACATGAAATTGGCCTTGTTGTTAATATTGAACCAAAATATCCAGCAAGCGATAGCAAAGAAGATATTGCGGCAACAAAACGTGCCGCCGCCTATATGAATCATCAATATTTAGACCCAGTTTTCAAAGGTAAATATCCCGATGAAATGGCGGAAATTTTTGAAGATGCATGGCCAAAACCATGGCCGAAAGAAGATTTTGAATTAACTTCACAAAAAGTGGATTTCATTGGCATTAATTATTATACGCGCTCTGTCACCGCCCACGAGCCTAATAATTGGCATCTAAAGGCAAAAGGTGTTCGCGTTCCACATAAAACTTATACTGAAACTGGTTGGGAAGTTTTTGAACAGGGTCTTTATGACACTTTAAAATGGTTCAAAGATAATTATGGCGATACGCCGCTTTATATTACTGAAAACGGTTCGGCATTTTTTGACCCGCCAAAGCCAGTGAATGGTAAAATTCATGACCCATTACGCGTTGATTATTTACAGCGCCACCTTAAAGCAATTCACCGCGCAATTTCGGATGGTATTGATATTCGCGGCTATATGACATGGTCATTATTGGATAATCTTGAATGGTCTTTGGGTTATTCAAAACGCTTTGGCATTATTCATGTTGATTATGAAACATGCAATCGCACCATAAAAACTTCGGGCAGATATTATTCAAAAGTCATCGAAACCAATGGTGAGGCTTTGGATTTGCAAGAGCCGTTTATTGACACAATAAAATAAAAATAGCCCGCCAAATTGGCGGGCTTTTTTAATGGTGGCCTTTGCCGAAAAATTTCCACAAAATAACCGCAACAAGCGTTAAAATGCCAATTTTTGCAATCGCAAATTTGACCACAAGATTGCGCACAAATTGCACATTCTCTTGATGGGTTTTTAATTTATCCCCCGTTAAAGGCGGCGGATTATCCCATTCTTCATCAGAGATTGTTGGGTGTGGTGATTTTGGTTCTTCGGAATTTTGCATTAATCGCTCTTTTAAAAAATTCTTGACCTATGTTAAATTATTTAAGCCCAAATATCCACCTTTAATGGCTCAAAACGGATTTCAGCCTGTGTCCAGCAATCTGACCATTCAGTTCCAAGGATATTTCCGCATTTGCATTTTCGGTTTAACCCATCCATTCCATCAGACCCACAGCAGCCATTGTCAATACCACAACTAATAAGCACACTTTCGTAAATATCTTTTGGATTAACTGCAATCGCACCTTTTGTAGAAACTAATTTCTTACTTGGGTTTTCATCATTTGGAAGATATGTAAAATTGAACTTGTCCTCATCGAAAATGATAATCATCCCCTCTGGAACCGATGGTGTGGTTTCTTGGGCTTTATCATCATAATCATTGATTGTGCCCATTTGACAATCTTTGCTAAGTTGAGTGTGGCATTTTTTGCAATAAATTTTCATGCCAATATTCCAATACAAATGCCAATATCTGATTATAAAGATGTGGGTTTTATATTACTTCTCAAATGGATCTTTTACCAAAATTGTATCATCTCGTTGTGGCGAAGTTGAAACCATTGCCACAGGACGACCAACCAATTCCTCTATACGGCGCACATATTTAATTGCATTTGCAGGTAAATCTTTCCAAGAGCGCGCGCCCTGTGTTGTTTCTGACCAACCGTCCATGCTTTCATAAATTGGCACAACTGCGGCTTGGTCTTTTTGGTTTGATGGGAAATAATCAAGCACTTTATCGCCCAATTTATAACCAACACAGATTTTTAATTCATCAATTCCGTCCAAAACATCAAGTTTGGTCAAAGACAAACCATCAATACCGCCAACACAGCAAGCCTGATGAACCATAATTGAATCGAACCAACCGCAGCGACGTGCGCGCCCTGTTACAGTTCCAAATTCATGCCCGCGTTCACCAATACCTTTGCCAACATCGTCGAATAATTCGGTTGGGAAAGGACCTTCGCCAACGCGTGTTGTATAGGCTTTAACAATGCCCAAAACATAATCAAGATTATTTGGCCCAGTGCCAGAACCTGATGCCGCCTGCCCCGCAACTGTAGATGATGAAGTTACATAAGGATAAGTGCCATGATCGACATCAAGCATAATGCCCTGCGCACCTTCAAACAAAACACGTTTATTTTCTTTGCGCGCATTTTCAAGTTCGCGCCAAACCGGTTTCATATATGGCAATATTTTTGGTGCAAGGGCGATTAAATCATCAACTAATTTTGCGCCATCAATTTCAGGTAAATCAAGGCCAGCGCGCAATGCCTTATGATGCGCCATTAAACGCTCAACTTTTGCCTCAAGTGCAGATCTATCGGCTAAATCGGCAACGCGAACCGCGCGGCGACCAACTTTATCTTCATAAGCAGGGCCAATACCACGCCCAGTTGTGCCTATTTTACCAGAGCCTGCCGCTTTTTCGCGCGCCGCATCTAAATCTTGGTGAATTGGAAGAATAAGGGCGGCATTTTCCGCCAAAACCAAATTCTCATTTGAAATTTTAATGCCTTGGGCGCTTATGCGTTCAATTTCGGCAAGTAAGGCATAAGGGTCAACCACAACGCCATTACCAATCATCGATAATTTACCCTGCACAAGGCCAGACGGTAAAAGCGATAATTTATAAACATTATTGCCAACTACAAGCGTGTGACCCGCATTATGACCACCTTGGAAACGCACCACAATATCGGCGCGGTCAGAAAGCCAATCAACAATTTTACCTTTACCCTCATCGCCCCATTGGGCGCCGACAACAACAACGTTTGACATTTAATAATCCTGTCTTTGTGATTTCAACAAAGCCAAGGCGTAAAGGTGCTTTGGCGGTGGCTTTTAACCCCACCGCATCATTTCGGCAATAGTTTATGACGTTATTAAAACAAAAGTATCAGTGTTTATCTGATTTTTTGCGTTGTTGAATGTTGATAAGTTCCACACCCATTGAAAATGCCAATGAGAAATATAAGAAGCCGCGCGGAATATGGAAACCTAAACCATCGGCAACTAGTGCAACACCAACTAACAAAATAAAGGCCAAAGCAAGGGTTTTGATTGTTGGGTGGCGTTCAACAAATTCGGTCAATGGTTTTGCCGCAACCGCCATAACAAAGGTTGAAAGAATTACCGCCAAAATCATAATTCCCAAAACATCGGTCATGCCAACGGCGGTTATAACACTATCCATTGAGAATACGATATTAATGAAGGCCAATTGCATTACAACTGCTTTGAAATTGGTTTTCGCTTCACCTTCTTCGTGACCGGTTCCCTCGACAGAAGCGTGAATTTCTTCGGTCGCTTTATATAAAAGGAAAAGACCACCGCCGATTAAGATAAGGTCTTTTATGGTAACTTCCATTGCCTCTTTAATTGCATGGGCATCGCCGTGACCTGCGATATCGCCGTAAAATTGTGGCAGTGTGAAAAGCGCATTTGCACCCAATGAAATTATCCAGAAAATTCCACCAAGCATAATTATACGCAACAACATTGCGCCCCAAACACCGATATTTGATGCCTGTGTTCTTTGTTTGCCTTTTAGTTTTGAAACGGCAATCGAAACAAAAAGCAAATTATCAATTCCCAAAACCACTTCTAAGAATGTAAGTGTTAAAAGCGAAACCCAATGTGCTGGATCTGTCATCCAATGAAAGAAATTTTCCATGTAAAACCCCAAATATCGCCTTCATTTAATCATGATTTTACAAAAAGCTATAGGGTTCAATGTCAATTATTATCCTTATCGATGGGGCAAGCTTAATTCTTTTGCGCCATGCAAGGATAAAAGCCGATAAATCAACATTTTTTTCAGCGCGCACCAAATATCTTAATCTATGCCAACCGCGAATAAGGGCAATTGGCGGCGGCGCGGGGCCCCAAACCTCTATGCCATCAGCATTAATAAGCGCATTATTCACAATATCTTTGGCCCCACTTAAAGCCGCTTCATCCTTTGCCATTAATTGCAAAGACGCCAAGCGCCCAAAAGGTGGCAAGCCCGCCATCGCCCGCATTTGGGTTTCTATATCAAGAAAACTGTCGCGGTCATTATTCAATAAAGCCACAAAGGCATCATTTTCGGGGTAAAAAGTCTGTATCATCGCTTTACCCTTAAGCCCACTTCGACCCGCACGTCCTGCAACTTGGGTTAAGATTTGATAAGTTCTTTCCCCTGCACGCGGGTCGCCGCCTTTTAAGCCTAAATCACCATCAACCACGCCAACAAAGGTAAGGTTGGGAAAATTATGGCCTTTGGCAACGATTTGTGTACCAATAATTATATCAATTTCGCCCTTTTCCATACGCGCGATGATTTCGCGAACTTGGGTGGGTGATGCGACCGTATCAGATGAAAAAACTTCGATACGGGCATTGGGAAATAATTCTTTGGCTTCAACTGCGATACGCTCAATGCCTGGGCCAATTGAGGTTAGGGTGTCATAGCCATTGCATTCGGGGCAATTAATTGGCTTTTTAATTGAATATCCCGTTAAATGACAGACCAAGCGCCCTGAAAATCTATGTTCAACCAACCAAGACGCCGAGTTTGGCGACATCATCCGATGCCCGCATCTTTTGCATAAAACCACAGGGGCATAACCACGGCGATTTAAAAACAAAAGCGCCTGTTCCTTACGTGAAAGCGAATCGGCAATTGCCTCTATCATAAGTGGCGATAGCCATTTGTCTTTGGGCGGTGGGTATTCTTTTAGATTTACCAATTCAATATTAGGCAAAACTGCTGCCCCAAAGCGATTGGTCAAAAGCAAATGGCTATATTTATTGGTTTTGGCATTATTTCGCGTTTCCAAAGATGGGGTTGCCGATGCCAAAACCACGCGCGCACCCGTAAATTTTGCCCTAACCACCGCTAAATCGCGCGCATGATAGCGCAAACCATCATCTTGCTTATATGATGTGTCATGTTCTTCATCGACCACGATTAATTTCAAGTTTTGAAATGGAAGAAAAATTGCCGAACGCGCGCCAATGATAATTTGCGCGCTGCCATTATTTATCATTCGCCATGCACGGCGCTTTTGTGGCATTGGAATTTCATTATGCCATTCGACAGGCCGAGCGCCAAACCTTTGTTCAATACGTGAAATTACCGCTTGGGTTAGTGATATTTCGGGCAAAAGAATCAATATTTGGGCGTTTTTATCTTGGGCTAGAATATCGGCAATCGCTTCAAGGTAAACCTCGGTTTTGCCTGAACCTGTGACGCCATCAAGAAGGAATGGGGCAAAGCCTTGCGCCTTGGCAATTGCATTTTTTGCGGCTTCTTGTTGGGGGTTTAATTCTGCGGGCTTGCCATCAAGTTTAATCGAATCAAACGGTAAATCGGCATTGGTTTTGATTTCTTTTAAATTGCCCGATTTCAATAATTGCGTAATTGTGGCGATTGATATTTGCGATTGCGCGCTTAAATCTTGGCGGGTTAATGGCGAATAATCAGGTGATGAAACCAAATCCATAATTTTTTGGCGTTGCGCCGTTAATTTTTCAATTGGTTTTTCGCCCATTGAAATACGATTTATAAATGGCCCGTCCAAAAGTGCTTCATAGGGTCTTAAAACTTGCCCTAAAATTGACCCGCGAAAAACGACCAAATAACGCGAAACCCAATCAATGAATTGCATTATTTCATTTGATAGTTTTGGAATATCCAATTTAGCAATTATTGGCTTTATTTTTTCAATTTTAGTTTCAGGTTCACCAAAACCCCATATCACACCAATTTTCGTTTGATTACCAAGCGGTATCACCACAAAGTTACCAATGTCAACATCAACGCCATCAGGAATTGAATAATCAAAACCCTCATTAAAAGGCATAGCAAGTTGAATTTGGGCGAAACGCATATATTCCAATCGCACCATTAGGCGCAAAATTCAAATATATTATGCGGCCTCAATCAAACCTTTTTCAAGCGCCAAGGCTTTCATGGCTTCTTGAAGTTTTTCGAAGGCACGAACTTCGATTTGACGGATGCGTTCACGCGAAACACCAAATTCATCGGCTAAATCTTCAAGAGTTGTTGGATCTTCTTTAAGGCGGCGCTCACGGATGATTTTTTGTTCGCGCTCATTAAGGCGCGCCATTGCTGTATTCAAAAGCGCCATACGTGCATCATATTCTTCGGATTGCCCCAAAGTGGTTTCGGCACTTTCTTCATCAGAAGCCAGCCAATCTTGCCATTCGCCTGAACCTTCTTCACCGCCAATTTGCACATTTAGTGATGCATCAGGGCCAGAAAGCCTGCGGTTCATATTCACAACCTCGGTTTCAGAAACCCCAAGTTTTGTTGAAATTTCTTCAACTTGGTCAGGGCGCAATTCACCTTCTTCAATGGCTTGCATTTTTTGTTTCATGCGGCGCAGATTGAAGAATAATTTCTTTTGTGCAGCAGTTGTGCCCATTTTAACCAATGACCAAGTTCGCAAAACATATTCTTGGATTGATGCCCTAATCCACCACATTGCATAAGTCGCAAGGCGGAAGCCTTTATCAGGGTCAAACTTTTTAACCGCTTGCATAAGGCCGATATTGCCTTCTGAAATCACTTCAGCAATTGGAAGGCCATAACCACGATAACCCATTGCCATTTTTGCAACAAGGCGAAGATGCGAGGTTACAAGGCGTTCTGCGGCCTGTGGATCTTCATGTTCACGCCAACGTTTGGCAAGCATGAATTCTTCATCTTTTTCAAGCATTGGAAATTTACGAATTTCAGACAAATATCTTTGCAGCCCTAATTCTGGCCCTAATGATAATGTTAAAGAAGTACTTGTCATTTCAATCCCCGAATTGTTTTTAATTCCCGAGCGGAATAGTCATAAATATCGTTGTTCGATATTTAGGAACTAATTATGGCAAGTTTAAGGGGTGATGTGTAAAAAGTCTCGTGAGAAATTTTTAATCTTTATAAAATCTGTATTCTCGCGCTAATTTTGCCTTGATACATCGCCTCATCGGCGGCACTTAAGGCCGATTGCGGGGTGTCTTTATTATCAATTGCATAAACGCCAATTGTGGCATCAGTTGTTAAAACCCGTCCATTGAATGGAATGCGAATTGCCGCAATCGCAGATTTTAATTGCGCAGATTTTGCCTGTGCTTCTTGTTCATTGGCTTTGGCAAGTAGGATTGCAAATTCATCACCACCAACGCGCCCAACAATATCAGATTCGCGAATATTTTCTTTTAGGGTTTTGGCAAAATTTTGGATAATCAAATCACCCGCCGCATGACCAAAACTATCATTAACGCCCTTAAAGCCATTTAAATCAAAGAATAAAAGTGATGATGGAATATCATATCTTTGACCAAAAGACATAATACGCCCCATTTCACGCAAAAACGCGCGCGCATTGAAAACGCCCGATAAAGAATCAGTATCCGCAAGCGATTCTGCATTTCGTAAAGAATCCATAAGGCGCACACGCTCGGAGCGTAAAAGGCGCACTTCATCCATAAGACTATCCAAGGCCGCCTTTACCATTGGGGTCATTTCATCTTGTGGAATACCATGTAAATTAAGTATTTCGCCAATTTCATCTTTATAATTAGGGGTTTGGCTTTGTGTGGTTTCAAGCTTTACTAATTGGGCATTATCAATCTTTGCCTTGGCACGCGCCAAAGATTGTTTGATAAGTGGAGAGGAATTAAAGTCGATTGCTTTCATATTGCCACAATAGTTTCGTTAACAATCCTTGTGTGATTTTGTTAATATTTGGTTTACCAATGAATCCTCTATTGTTATTTCTTGGCAAAATTGAGGCAATATAGCTTGAATTTTCGCTTTTTTCCTTTAATAGCGGCGTTTTGTGCGGGGTGTTAAATGCCTGAGAATCTTGTTGGCTTAATTATGGGTTCACAATCAGATTGGGAAACCATGAAGGAAGCGGCCAATATTTTGGATGAATTGAAAATTCCTTATGAAGCCAAAATTGTTTCCGCCCATCGCACGCCAGAGCGTATGTTTGAATATGCCAAATCGGCAAAATCGCGCGGCCTTAAGGTAATTATCGCTGGCGCGGGTGGCGCGGCGCATTTGCCAGGTATGGTTGCTGCTTTAACAAGCCTTCCAGTTTTTGGGGTTCCGGTTCAATCGGCGGCACTTTCGGGCAAAGATAGTTTATTATCAATTGTGCAAATGCCAAAGGGTATTCCCGTTGGAACATTGGCAATCGGCAAAGCGGGCGCTGGAAATGCGGCGATTTTGGCGGCTTCGGTTTTGGCTTTAATGGATGATGAATTATCAAATCGCCTTGAAGATTTTCGCGCGGCACAAACCAATTCAGTAAAAGAAAGCCCAATTGATTAATGCTTAAACGCGGCGCAAAAATTGGCATTATTGGCGGGGGACAATTGGGGCGAATGCTTGCGCTTGCGGCATATAATTTGGGTTTTAGAGCCGAAATTTATGAACCCCAAAATAACTGCCCCGCTTCATTAGTTTCCAACACCCATATTTGCGCCGATTATGATGATATAAATTCACTTACTGAATTTGCACAAAATTGTGATGTTGTTACATTTGAATTTGAAAATATTCCAATTAATGCAGCGCGAATAATTGAAGAAAATGCCAATTTATACCCTAATTCAAAATCACTTGAATTAACCCAAGATAGATTGATTGAAAAAACTTTTATCAAAAACTGTAATCTTGATTGCGCACCATTTTTTGAAGTCAATTCAATTGAAGATTTGAATAAAGCAATAACAAAGGCAAGCACGCCATGCATATTAAAAACCCGCCGCATGGGTTATGATGGCAAAGGCCAATTTCTTATAAAAACCCCAGATGATGCACAAAAAGCATGGGATGAAATCGGTCAAAACCCTGCGATTATTGAGGGTTTTGTTAAATTTGATTTTGAAACTTCAATAATCCTAACCCGTGCAATTGATGGGCAGATTGTTTTTTACCCAAGCTCACAAAATATCCATGAAAATGGTATTTTGCGCACTTGCATTGTGCCCGCACCTTTAAGCGAAGCCCAAATAAAAAAGGCGCAGGAAATTGGCGCAAAAATTGCCAATGAATTAAATTATGTTGGAACATTGGCGGTGGAATTATTTGTTGGTGACAAAATAATCGTAAATGAAATTGCCCCGCGCGTTCATAATTCAGGCCATTGGACCATTGAAGGCACTGCCACAAGCCAGTTTAGCAATCATATACGCGCAATATGCGGCCTGCCACTTGGTAAAACAGATTTATGTGCACCCCAAATTGAAATGCAAAATCTTTTGGGCGATGAAATTCTTTCAATTCCCGAACTTCTAAAAACCCCCAACACCTATCCCCATGATTATGGAAAAAGTGAAATTAAATCAGGGCGCAAAATGGGGCATGTAACGAAATTGATTAAACCTCGGGTTTAGCGCCATACCTTAATTTTGCTAAAAATGGGATTGGGTCGGGTAGGTTTGCGGTAAATTTCTTTATTTCAACTTTGGTTTTTTCGATTTGCATTATATTTTCAATGCGCCTGTCTAAAAATGCCCATGTGTCTTGGTGTTCGTCACTTTCATCGCCCAAGAAATAGGCCGCAGTTGCAATATCGGTTGCGAGTAACATGGCGCGTTTTGAATAATAATTAAAATCCGTCGATTTATCGCCAAAGGTGCGCCACGCCAAATCAGAAAAACGATTACCAATTAAAAGCGCACGCAATGAATTGGTTGGAAGCGCCAAAAGCGCAATTGCTTTACGAAAAGCCTCTTTATTTGAAGAAAAATATTCAAGGCGCGAACGAATTGCCAAACTTGCCTTTTCACGGATTTTCAAACCTTGGCGTGAATTTAGATTTTGAACCATGAATTCATCGGCAAGTGAAAACCAATAATCAATCATAGAAACTGGACCATTTGGTGCAATGATTGAAATTTGGCCTTCATTAAGGCCCATTTCGCGCCCCGCCATCAATAAAGATTGATCACTTAGGCCATTAAAAACCGATAGGCCCAAAAAATTTTGTAAAAGTTCGCTTTTATTATCGAAAATACTTTTTTCCATATTCTTATGATATA
Organism: uncultured Caulobacteraceae bacterium; assembly: GCA_964557085.1. Classification (GTDB taxonomy): domain Bacteria; phylum Pseudomonadota; class Alphaproteobacteria; order Caulobacterales; family Aquidulcibacteraceae; genus Pseudaquidulcibacter. The sequence goes on along the minus strand of CAZKYS010000006.1, from coordinate 12,336 downwards.
GATTTTTGTAAAATATGGAAGCAAAACCTTCGGCGTCATATTACCAAAAAACCACCAAATGCCCGCGAATATTATATATTAATGCTAAATTTTTGCCCTTTTGTGCAGGTTGCGCTGATTCAAGTGTAGACAGATAGTCTACATTTATGTATAGCGCGCCATCTTATTTATTTCAGACAATGATTAGTTTAGTGGGAGAAGTATCCTGGTTCAGATTATCGTGCGTGAAAATAACGTTGATCAGGCGTTAAAAGCACTTAAAAAGAAAATGCAGCGTGAAGGCACATTCCGCGAAATGAAACGTCGCAATCATTTCGAAAAGCCTTCTGAGAAAAAAGCTCGTGAACAAGCTGAGGCTGTTCGCCGTACTCGTAAACTTCAGCGCAAACGTGCGCAACGTGAAGGTTTACTAGCTATCCGCTAATAATCTTATCATTACTGAATTTAAGCCGCCTGTGATATTCATTGGCGGCTAAATTGTTTTGGGCATTTAAATTATTTTCTAGCTTATTTTTTACAAATTGATTATTAAAAAATAAAAGGTGAGATATGAAAATAAAATTATTGTCTTTATGTTTTTCAATTGCCGCGATTGCTTTACCTGCCAATGTTTTTGCAAACGATAGCGAGGCTGAATTTGCTGTCGGCGGATTAAAGCTAAAAGCTAATCAAGACATCTCCCTTGATTCTGAGGATTTATATATTTCCGCCGATTTGGTGCGTGTAAAATATAAATTTACCAATCATTCTTCTAAAGAACAAAAAATCCTTGTTTCTTTCCCTTTGCCCGCAATTCCATATGATGTTGATAAAGAATATTGGGAAGATGCCAATTATCCTGATTATAATGATCTTCAATTTAAAACTATTTTTAATGGCGCCCCCTTAAACCTTAGCCAAGAAGTAATTGCAAAATTCAATGGGCAAGATGTAACGCAAAGAATTAAGTCCATTGGCCTTCCGATTGATTGGGTTGGTCAGCTTGAATTAATCACTGAAAAATTATCAAAAACTGACCCCGCAATTGTAAAAAAACTTATTGCCGATAAAATGGTTAAATACGATAAAAATGCCTATTATAAATATGTTCCATTATGGTCGGCGCAAACCAATATTATTCGCGAACAGGTTTTTCCTGCCAATAAAAGCGTTGAAGTAATTCACACCTATAAACCATTAGCGGGCGGAAGCGTTGGCGGCGGATTAAGCAAATCCTCACGCGAATATAAAGATAGTTTTTTCAAAGAATTTACGCAAAAAAAATATTGCATAGACAAACAATTTTTGGACGCTTTTGATGCGCGTGAAAACAGTAATCCAAAAAAAGATGATGAAACAATGACTTTTTATAGCGAAACATGGCTTGGTTATGTTTTAAGCTCTGGCGCAAATTGGAAAGGACCAATTAAGGATTTTCGCCTTGTCGTTGATAAGGGTGCGCCAGATAAATTAATTAGTTTTTGTATGTCAGGCGTAAAGAAAATTTCACCAACACAATTTGAAGTTAAAAAGAAAAATTTTGAACCAAAGAATGATTTAAACATTTTAATTGTTAACTGGGGAAGCCCTGAATAATCCTATATTGCAACGCTTTTTGCATCTTTTACCGCGCGCATGGCAATTGCCGTATTAACGCGCGTAACATTCGGTAGCTTGGTTAAAACTTCGCGGTGAATACGCTCCAAATCGGCAATATCGCGTGCGCCAATACGTAATAAATAATCATCCTCACCAGTCATAAGCCAACATTCAAGAATTTCGGGGGCAGCGCGAACCGCCTGTTCAAATTTTGTAAGGTCTTTATCTGCCTGTCCACCAAGCGAAATGGAAACAAAAACATTAAGGCTAAACCCAAGTTTTTGCGCATCAATTTCGCACGAATAATTTTTTATTATTCCACTTTCTTCAAGCCTTTCAAGTCTTCTACGGCACGCACTTTCAGAAACAGATAAGATGTTAGCAAGTGCAGCAACACTTATACGCCCATTTTTCTGCAAATGGCGAAGGATTGCGCGGTCATTTTTATCAATATCAACAATTTCCATTGTTTTTCCCATTAATTATGATGCTTTCCACCATTTTTAACCAATTTGTCAATATATTTAAACAAGAACCGCCGCAAAATTCATTATAATCTCATGAAAATTTTCTCACAGTAAAATTTTCTCATAGGGAGATGTAAAATGAAAATTGGTGTGCCTAAAGAAATTAAACCACAAGAAAATCGCGTGGGCGCAACCCCTGGAACAGTTTCACAATTGGTTCAAGCAGGTCATGAAGTTTTTGTTGAAACTAATGCCGGCCTTGGAATTGGGGTAAAAGACGAAGAGTTTATCAAAGTTGGTGCAAAAATCCTTCCGGACGCAGATAGCGTTTTTGAAGCAGCAACTATGATTGTAAAAGTTAAAGAACCACAACCCGTTGAATGCGCGCGCTTAAAACCGCACCATATTCTATTCACCTATCTTCACCTTGCCCCAGATCCAGAACAAGCAAAAGCATTGATGAAATCAGGCTGCACCGCGATTGCATACGAAACTGTGGTTGGCAAAGATGGTGGTCTTCCATTACTTGCCCCAATGAGTGAGGTTGCAGGGCGTATGGCGTCACAAGTTGGTGCACATTGCCTTTTAAAACCACAAGGTGGGCTTGGCCGCTTAATGGGCGGCGTCCCTGGTGTTGCGCCTGCTAAAGTTGTTGTGCTCGGTGCAGGTGTAGCGGGCACAAATGCGGCTGAAATTGCACATGGAATGCGCGCCGATGTTACGGTTTTTGACCGCTCAAAAGCAGCCTTGGTTGCGATTGATAAAATGTTTAATGGTGCGGTCAAAACCCTTATGTCAACGCCTGATGCAGTTGAGGCTGCATGCTATGAGGCAGATTTGGTAATTGGTGCGGTTCTTATCCCTGGCGCATCTGCCCCTAAATTGGTTACAAAAGCGATGTTGCCAAAAATGAAAGATGGCGCGGTTCTTGTTGATATTTCAATTGACCAAGGTGGTTGTTTTGAAACGTCAAAACCAACCACCCACTCTGAACCAACATATGTTGTTGATGGCGTTGTTCATTATTGCGTTGCTAATATGCCAGGTGCTGCGCCTTTAACATCAACTTATGCCTTAAATGCGGTAACTGCGCCTTACATGCTTGCACTTGCAAACAAAGGTGTTGAAAAAGCACTTGCAGATGATGCAGGTCTTGCACAAGGCCTTAATGTAAAAAATGGTGAAATTACTTATGACGCAGTAAAAGTTGCATTAGGTTTATAATTTTTTTCGCTTTAAATTCAATAAATTATGGAGGCTTATACAATTTGTGTAAGCCTTTTTAAATTATAATTTATAGCTTGCAATTAACCTAGTTTTGCAACTTTAAATTATCCATACGAATTCTTAAGGTTTTGCCTTTTTTTTGACACATTTTGGTCTTTTCTCGAACATTATGTGGTGAGATATTCTACTTGTCGGTCAAAGAGATATCCATCGCTTTAGTTTCTCACTAGCCCCCCAGCCCCTCTGAAGTGGTGCCTTTTGACCGACTATATTATCCCAAATGCAAAAATTACCCCCTTTCTTCGTGAAAGGGGGTTCCCATTTGAACATTAACCCATTGATTCAAAAAGAGGGTTTAGATTTAAAAAAATTTTCATAATAACTTAACCTCATACTGCCTATAATAAGGTCGACATCATAAATTTCGACAATATTTTGGGGCAAAAATGCAAAATAAGAATTTCAAGTCCAAATTGAAAAGCACAAGCGGATCCGTAGCTTTAATTTTTGCAGCTGTTGCAGCAGGCGCAGCAATATTAATCGGCGCCACAGTTGAATTAATCCACTTAAATGATGTTAAGGCAAAATTAGATTCTATGGCAGATGCGGCCGCACTAGCGGGAAAGAAAGCAGAAAGTGCCGTGCGTAATGATACAGCAACTGCGCACGCTGCGGCCGAGGATGCCGCTTCAAAAAGCTTTAATGCAAACAAATCACAACTTGCAGGTCTTGCAACTAATATAAGATACACAATTACATGGGATAGTGATGATTCTCTAAGATTTATTGCAAATGCAGATTCAACTACAATGATTGGCGGAGTTTTTGCATTAAACCAAGGCGGAAGGTCAATTGCATCAATCCCTATACAATCTATATCAGTAGCAACTTCGGGAGCCAATCAATTCGTTGAAATCGCAATGGTTCTTGATAATACTGGCTCAATGTTTTCATTAGACGGGCGGTCAGAATCACGTTTTACTATACTGCGCAATGAGGCGAAGAACTTTATCAATCGCTCTTTTGATAATACAACAACACCAGATGGCTTAAGAGTTTCCGTTATTCCATTCGCATCTACAGTAAATATATTATCAGAATCACCCGACACATGGAGCAGAACTGCTGGCTCAAATGGATACGTTCCAGATTATGGAACAAGAGTGTTGCCTACAAATGTATTGAACAGAAGTGGAGAAATAAACCAAAGCCAGGCAGTATTAACAAGCCAATTTGCGCCAGTTGGATGGCGCGGTTGTATTTCAGGCAATAACGAAAGCCAAGTTGCAAATGATGCCCCACAATCAGGAATGCGATGGGATGCTCTATATGCACCGAAGTGGAATAATTCTAATATTTGGAAGCCTTCAATAAGACAAACTAGGACTTGTCAATATTGTCCGCCTCCACCACCGCCTCCACCGCCACCACCGCCTCCGCCACCGCCTCCAGGCCCGCCGCCGCCGCCGCCTCCACCGCCTCCACCGCCTCCACCGCCTCCACCGCCGCCGCCGCCTCCACCGCCTCCAGGCCCGCCTCCACCGCCGCCGCCGCCGCCTCCGCCGCCGCCGCCGCCTGGTCATATGGACGGGTATTTACAACCTAAAAACAATGTGAAATATGCAAACTTTATTAAACCAATGCGCAATAGCGGTGCATTGATAGGTCAAAAAATTGTTAATACTCAGTCGGGTTGTTACAATTACGATTGCTCCCGCGATGTCTGCGACAATACATATACTTTTGTAAGCTACCCATATTGTTCACAAACAATTATTAAAGATGGAACAGCTGGACGCCGAAATTCATATTTTTCTGAAAACGGTTCATGCCTTAGTAATTGGACAGGATATTGCACGAATACATCTCCGCTTTCATCATCTCGAGCATGTGTTGGAGATCCAAATGAAATAAATTGGAATAATGGCGGTGGCGCATGGTGTTCATGGGTACCAAATAATGGTTGGACATCTTATGGCCCAGTTGTAGGTCCGAACTTAACCTGTCCTATGCCAATGCTCGGTCTTTCAGGATCAAGGCCACAAATTTTGGCTACTATTGATAGGATGTCCCCAGTTGTTGGCTCGACACATAATGACGTAGGCTTAAGATGGGGATTAAGGTCTCTTTCACCGCGTAGCGAGTGGGAAAGATTTTTTGGAAATAATGGACGATCGCCACGCCAATACCGCAACCAAGAAGTCAAAAAGGCTTTAATATTAATTACTGATGGTGAAAATACAGAAGCGCGTGATTTTCCTGGTTACTGGGGTTGCTCTGACACACGTGCGCCAGGTTGTACTGGCTCTGTAAATACATCAACATTAAATACGCGTATGCTTGATTGGTGCCGTGCAATTCGTGATGATTATGGAATTGAACTTTATACGGTTGCAGTAAATGTTAATAATTCTGATGCATTAAATTTACTGCAACAATGTGCAGGTTCAGCAGATCACGCATTCGCAGGTGACGCAAGCCAATTGCGCGCCAGCCTTGATTCAATTTCATCGTCGATTTTCTCGCTACATATTAAAGAATAGAATTTGCAATTTCTTTTAATGTAGCGCGCAAAATCTCTAAATCACCTTGAGTTGAAAGGCGATGATCCCCGTTCTTAATAATATTAAGACGGACATCATCGCTTGTGATTTTTTGCATTAAATCAATTGAACGCATAAATGGAACATCTTCATCAAGTGCGCCGTGCAATATACGAACAGGCCCATTATATTCTATTGGGCGTTTTAATACTGAATTATTATTTCCATCTTCGATAAGTTCTTTTGTAACTTTATAGCCATTTTCATCATAAGGACTTGGACGAAGCCAATAACCTTGCCGCTGAATTTGCTTTTTAATTTCTTCGGGAAATTTATTCCACATTAAATCTTGGGTAAAATCTGGCGCAGGGGCAATTAAAACCATTGCTTTTATTGCATCCTTGAAATGCTGTGCCAATTTTATTGAAATCCAACCACCCATTGATGAACCAACTAAAATTATTTTCTTTAAATCGTATGTTTCGATAACGTTAATTGCATCATTAAACCACTGGCTAATTGTGCCTTCTTCAAATTCGCCTTCAGATTTACCATGTCCTGAATAATCAAAACGTAATGATGAAAAGCCAATTTCTTTTGCCGTTTGTTCCATCATCAAGGCTTTTGAACCATCCATGTCAGAATGATAACCGCAAAGCCAAACCAAACAAACATCACCCGATTTCACATAGATATTGGCTAATTTTTGATTCTTTTCGTTAAAAATATCTTTAGAAACAATCTTTTGCATCTTGGGGTTTAAAAGCCTTTCAACCGAAATAAATCTATCCTATAAAGCAATATGCCAAGAAAAATTTTGCAAATAATTCCTGAAATTGCCACTGGTGGTGCTGAACGTATAGTGTTCGAAACCGCAAAGGCAATCACCCAAAGCGGTGATGAATGTTTTGTTTTCACAAATGGCGGCAGAATGGAAAGCGCATTCAAGGAAATAGGCGCAAAATTAATTATTGGCGATGCTAAAACCAAAAATCCATTTAAAATTTTAAAAACTAATGTCGATTTTTTGGTTAAATTCATTAAAGCACAAAAAATTGATTTAATTCACGTTCATTCACGTGCCCCCGCCATAAGCGTATATTTAGCGGCAAGAAAAACCAAAACCCCATTAATTTCAACCTATCACGGCATTTACCCCGCCAAAAATGCAATCAAAAGATATTATAATAGCTTTATGGCAAAGGCAGATTTGGTAATTGCCAATTCAAATTTCACAAAAGAACATTTGATAGAACAACATAAAACCAATCGGGATAAGGTTCGCCTTATATATTGTGGTATTGATACTGATATCTTCAACCCAAAAAATATTAAAAAGAATGATGTTGAAAACATATTAAATTCGTGGGGAATTAAAGATAAGAATTCAAAGAATATTCTTTTGCCAGCCCGCCTAACTTCATGGAAAGGGCAAAAAATCCTTATTGAAGCAGCAAGGATTTTGGCAAATAAAAATATCAAACCCCAATATATTCTTGCTGGCGATTCTCAAGGGCGCATTGAATATGAAAATGAATTAAAACAATTGATTAGTGATGCAAAACTTGAAGAGAATATTCATTTAGTTGGGCATTGTTCAAACATTCCATTGGCAATGGCGGCGTGCGATATAATAATAACACCATCAACCAAGGAAGAGGCGTTTGGCCTTACTGCGGTTGAGGCGCAGGCAATGGGTAAAATTACTATTGCTTCAAGGCTTGGTGCGTCGGTTGAAACAATTGATGATGGCAAAAGCGGGTTTTTATTCACCCCAAAAGATGCCCATGATTTAGCTTTGAAAATAGAAAAAGCACTTAATCTTGATGAAAATAAACAAAAAGAAATGTGCAATTTTGGTATTTGGCGTGCAAACAATATTTTTGGTGCCAAAGTCTTGCATCAAGAGACTTTAAAAATCTATGATGAGGTTCTAAAGAAGAGCTAATGCAGCAAACAATTGTACCCGAAAACCTAAAACGTATTTTGATTATCACCCTTGGATCTTTGGGTGATGTGGTTTTATCTATTGCAGCAATTGAAGCTATAAGAAATTATCATAAAGATGCCCATATTGTTGCAATCACAGAGCCAAATTGTGCGCGCCTATTCGAAAATTGCCCTTATGTTGATGAATATATAACCAACCACCGCACAATCGGAATGAAAGAAGATTTGGCATTAAAAGGCGCATTACAAAAAGCGCATTTTGATATGGTTTATGACCTTAGCTGCAATGATGAAAGCGATGAATTATATAAAAAATTCTGGCCAATAAAACCAAAATGGTCGGGCGTTGCCAATAATTGTAGTCATCCGCATATTGATAGGGGGCGTGAAAATCTTCACCCACTTGATAGATTGGCGGAACAATTATGGCTTTGTGGAATCGGTCCAAAAGAAGGCTATCCATTGGGCGCAACACCATTACCAAATTTGGATTACTTAATCCCCGCAAATGAAGCGCAAAATTACACGCCAAAAGCACTTGGAATTGATTATGAATACGCGCTTTTGATACCTGAGGGCGCTAAAAATGACGCCAAAAATGCATGGCCAACTTTTCGCTATATAGATTTATGTAATTTATTGGCACAGCAAGGCATGAAACCAATTGTATGCGGAACCCATGAAGCAATTGTTTTGGGCAATGAAATCCGTGCGGGATTTCCCGATATTTTGGATTTAGTTGGTCGCCTTGATTTATTAAGTTTCATTTCTTTGGCGAAAAATGCAAAACTTGTTGTGGGTTCTAATAGTGATATGGCGATAATTGCCGCAATTGCAAATGCGCCGCTTGTTGCGCTTGTAAACCCGCTAAGTCAAAACTTAAAAAAATCTGCGCCGCGTGGCAATAAATGCGTTACTTTAGTGTCCAAAGATTTCGCGCAAATTGCCCCAAATCAAATTATGCAGGCGGCTAAAGCTGTAATCGAATAAAAAATCACTTTCTTTTACCATTTTTCAGTGATTTTTGCGCAAAATCATGGCAAAATGACTTGCAGCATTATTTATTTATCGTAAACAGACATGAACTCACACTTTGAGCGTAATTAGTAATGGAGATATTACAATAAGAAGACCAACACAATCAGCCCCGCCAGCTAAAGATGGGCCAAGAGTTAATGATGAAATCCGCGCCGCGCGCGTACTTTTGATTGATGAAAATGGTGAAAAACAAGGTGAAATGCCAATCAATGCTGCATTAGAAGCAGCAGTTGAGGCTGGCCTTGACCTTGTTGAAATTGTTGCGAATGCTAATCCGCCTGTCGTAAAAATCCTTGATTATGGCAAGTTCAAATTCCAAGAACAAAAGAAAAAGAACGAAGCCCGTAAAAAGCAAAAAATCGTTGAGCTTAAAGAAGTTAAACTTCGCCCAATGATTGATACACACGATTATGAAGTTAAAGCCAAAGCTATGAAACGTTTTTTTGCCGAAGGGGATAAAGTTAAAATCACCCTTCGTTTTAGAGGTCGTGAAATGGCGCACCAACATTTGGGCATGGAATTACTTCAAAAAATCAAAGCTGACTTTACCGAAATTGCCAAAGTTGAATCAGAGCCGCGCCTTGAAGGTCGTCAAATGACAATGGTAATGGCGCCAAAGGCTGCTTAACCTAAACAGGATAATAAATGTCGGCGCCATCGGCCAAACTTAAACGTGCGAAACTAAAGCCGTGGAAAATTGGCGATGTCGTTGATGGTTGGCGCCTTCGGGTTCAGCTTACTGCTGCAGCGCATGATAATCTTGGAAATCAAATTGCACAACGCGCACGCGCCCTTGAATTATTAAAGGGCGCACTATTTCGTGGGCGTATGATTGCCAAAGAACGCCTTGAAGCAGGTGCGGGCGGCATTGATTGCGCCGAATTATTAGCGGCAGTTCAAGATGAAGTGATTTCCGCACTTTTTGATTTTGCAACCAAACATATTTTTAGGGTGCATAATCGCACAGCCGCCGAAAAATTGGCGATTTGTGCCACTGGTGGCTATGGCCGAATGGCTCTTGCACCATCTTCAGACATTGATATTTTATTCATTCGCCCCGCAAAAGATGCATCATGGGCCGAAAGCGTAATTGAATACGTTCTTTATATGCTTTGGGATATGGGGCTTAAGGTTGGTAATGCATCGCGCACAATTGCCGAATGTTTGCGCGCCGCAAAAGAAGATTTCACAATCCGCACCGCAGTTCTTGAAACCCGCTTTATTTGCGGCGATGAAGATTTATTCAAAGAATTGGAAACCAGACTTCGGAATGAAATTTTCCAAAATACTGGCGCAGAATTCATTGCCGCAAAATTAAAAGAGCGTGACAATCGCCACAAAAAATCTGGCGAAAGCCGTTATATGGTCGAACCAAATATCAAAGATGGCAAAGGCGGTTTACGTGATTTGCACACAATGTTTTGGATTACCAAATATCTTCATGATGTTGATCTTCAAGATACTGAATCCCTTATAAAAATTGGTATTTTTACGCGCGAACAATCACGAACCCTTAATGAGGCCGCCGAATTTTTATGGACTGTTCGCTGCCATTTACATTTTCTTACCGGGCGCGCCGAAGAACGTTTGACCTTTGACCTACAGCCTGAAATGGCGCGCATAATGGGCTATGGCAATCGTGCTGATAATCCTGCCGTTGAGCGTTTTATGAAGCATTATTTCTTGGTTGCAAAATCGGTTGGTGTTTTGACCCGTATCTTAAGTTCTAAACTTGAAATGGAGCATTTGAAAAATGCCCCGAAAGGCATTGCAGGACTTTTCAAAAGTCAAAAACCAAAAGCAACAAATGACAAAAGATTTGTTACTTTTGGCGGGCGTATTGGATTTGCAAATATACAAGCTGTAAAAGATGATTTGGTTTCAATGCTTGATTTATTTGTGGCGGCCCATAATGCCAATCTTGATATCGAACCCAATAGTTTGGCTAAAATCGCCGAATTAGCGCCAAAATTCCCGCTTTTGGCAAAAGATGCACGCGCAAACAAAGCCTTCCTTGATATAATGAGTATTAAAGGTGGGCCGTTTGGTATATTGAATTTAATGAATGAAACCGGTCTTTTGGGACGCTTAATTCCTGAATTTGGGCGAATTGTTGGGCAAACCCAATTCAATATGTATCACCATTTTACCGTTGACGAACATACATTGCGTGCAATTTCGGTTTTGGGTGAAATTGAAAATGGCATTCATATAAATAAACTTCCACTTTCCACCACAATCTTTCCCAAAATAAACCATAAACGCGCTTTATTCTTAGCCATGTTATTACATGACGTTGGCAAAGGCGAAGGGGATCAGCAAATTTTGGGTGCAAAAGCGGCAAATAAAGTATGCAAACGCCTTGGCCTTCCTGATGAGGAAGTTGAGTTGGTGACTTGGCTTGTTGGGCATCACCTTATTATGTCTGACACTGCACAAAAACGTGATTTGGGCGACCCAACAACAATAACTAAATTTGCCGAAAATGTAGAAAGCCTTGAGAAGTTGCGCACACTTTTAGCGCTTACTGTTGCCGATATTCACGCCGTTGGCCCTGGGGTTTGGAATGATTGGAAGGCGCAATTATTACGCGATTTATACAAATTAACCGAAGCCACATTACGCGGCGGGCGCGCAGATGAAAGCGCCGTTAAACGCGTTCTTGCACAGGCGGCAGATGAAGCCCGTGAATTAGTTTTAAAAGATCCAAATGTATCTGAATGGTTTTCAGCGATGGATGATTCATACTGGCTTGGCTTTGATGAAAGCCAGCATTTATGGCATCATGATGAAATCAAACAAATGCTTAATGATGGCCTAACTTATAGAGTTTCATATCGAATTGCCCAAAATCGCGGCGCAACCGAAATTCTTATTATTGCACCTGACCGTGAAGGCTTGTTCCATTCATTAACATCAACTTTTGCATCAATGGAAGCAAACGTATTGGATGCACGTGTTTTCACATCACGTAATGGGCAGGCATTTGACGTATTTGCAATCCAAGGAAGTGATAATGAGGCTTACGGATTACAAAATAATGCCAGAATCAAAAGTCTTTTGATTGCCATTGAAAAAGCGGCACTTGAAAATCATGTTGAAGACTTAAGGCCAACCCAAAATATAACACGCCGCGTTGCCGCCTTCCGCGTTGAACCTTATGTTGTTTTTGATAATGAAGCCTCAAATTATGACACAGTTATCGAAGTTTCGGGGCGCGATAGACAAGGTCTATTGGCAGATATTACCCAAGTTTTACAAGATGAAGCCTTAAACGTAACCTCCGCACATATCGAAAGCGTTGGGGAGCGTGTACAGGATGCGTTTTACGTACGCTCACGTATGGGTATAAAATTACTAGAGCCACATCGTCTTGAAAGATTGCAAAATAAGTTGCTTGAAACTTTGGGCAATTTTGAACCATCTGCCCCAACTTTGGTTTCCAAACGCCAACTTGCCCAAGCGCGCGCATCATTAAGAAGATAATAGAGAATAAATAATGTCACTTGCCAGAAATACTTTTGTTCAATTTT
>CAZKYS010000005.1:0-44681 GCA_964557085.1 uncultured Caulobacteraceae bacterium | reverse complement strand
AGGTAACTTGACCGCCACGGCCTGATTTAATCACTTCAATTTTATTATTGCCAATAACATCATTTTCACTAGCAGATGTGCCAAGTGTGTATATTGGTGGATGTTCTAAAAGCCAAACTAATTGCTTTGCATTGCCGTCGTAAATTTGTGCAACACGATTTTCCATGAAATCGACCGCATATTGATAGGGCACGACCTCATCGGAAATCATCCATTCAATATCTGGCATTAATTTTCAACTATTACCAATGTTTGCGACAATCCAACTTCATCAACCAAATCATAAAATGTTTTGGCGTGCGGTGTAGTTACACGAACACAACCATGTGACGCAGGCTTGCCCAATTGACTAATTGCGGTTGTTCCGTGAACTGCATAGCCTTCGAAAAAGAAAACCGCAAAAGGCATTGGCGCATTATCATAAGTTCGTGAACGCCATAAAACATATTTACGCTGCCCATTATAATAACCCGGCGGGGTTTCAAAGCCTTTACGACCTGTTGAAACCGACCATTTGTAAATAAGCTCATTATCAAGGCTTATAAGGATGGTTTGTTTTTTAATTGATACTTTTGCAATTAAGCGTTCAGTACCACGCGCAGGTTTTGTGACTTTTGCGACAGGGGGTTTAGGTGCAGGATTTGTTGCAATTGGCGGTGTTTCAGGCGGCGAAACTTGATTTGAAACATTATTAGTAGGTTCAGATTTATTATCCTGCGGCGCTTGTATATTATTGGTTTGATTGGATAAATCCCAAGTGGGCGCAGATTGCTGTGCAATTGCGGCAAATGGTGTAAAAACTAAAGCGACTATTACCCAAAATTTACGCATATTTTTCCCCAAATATATAGCGTCACTAAAAATTCATAATTAGACGTGAATGCGGAAAATTCAACTGTCTATTGCCTCAATCTAAGGGAAATTGTGTTAAATTTATGGTGAAATGCGCAATTGAAAAAGTTTTTTGCAATAGGTGGCATTTAGATAACAATCTGTTCATTCTTTTTCTATAATTTGGCTTTTTAATGTTTAAGGTGGCACAAATTGCAAATTAATAAAGTTGGAATTGATATTTCGGTTTTGGTTGGTCGTTCATCACTTGCGATGCACCAATTATTGCGCATGGGCCGTGGTGCTGTTATCCCTTTAACTGCAAGCCCGAATGACCCCGTTTGGATATTGGCAAATAATCACCCGATTGCACGCGGCGAAATTTCACTTGATGAAGATAAAATCAGTGTTGAAATTGTTGGCCCTGCCAATGTTCATGATTATTTTGCAGGCGCATAAACGCGCGCTGAAAAAAAGGCTTTTCACAATCAAAATAGTGGATTAAGGCGATATGAAATCGCGCACGTGGCGGAACTGGTAGACGCGCAACGTTGAGGTCGTTGTGGGGAGACCCGTGGAGGTTCGAGTCCTCTCGTGCGCACCAAACTGCGTTCAAAACTCCACCTTCGCGGCTTTGCCGCTCACTCAGAGTTTTGGATTCAATAGGACACTTAAAAACAAAGAGCGTGGTTTTTGTTTTTAAGTGACATTTTATATATTTTTCGCTTTGCGAATTTTTGAGGATTAATACAATGACAGGGGATGGTAGTAGTGGAAAATTTGACCAAGCCTCGTCATGGGGATTCTTCCGAATATAAATCACAATCAGATGAATTGCGTGAAATCGCGCAATCAGGTGAAAAGCGTAAGCATTTTATCGCAACAATAATTGGCGCGGCGGGTGATCATGACCCTATAAGCTTGCGCAAATTATTATTACCGCTTCACCCTGCCGATTGCGCTAGCATATTGGGTGATTTGCCAGAAGAAAGCGTTCGCACCATTATTAAATATATTGGTGAAGAACTTGATTCCGAAGTTTTTGCCGAACTTGATGAAGATACACGTGAATTATTTGTCGATATCTTGCCAACCGCCGCCCTTGCGCGCGCCATCGAAGATTTGGATTCGGACGATGCGGTGGCATTCGTCGAGGAATTGGACGAGGAAGAGCGCGCCGAAGTTTTGGCGCAAACCTCACCCGAATTTAGAACCAATATCGAAGGCGCATTAAGTTTCGAGGAAGAAACCGCAGGTCGCCTTATGCAGCGCGAATTTGTGGCTGCACCCGAATTTTGGGACGTTGGTCGCACAATCGATCATATGCGCGCAGTTGGCGAGGATTTACCAGACTTATTCTTTGAGATTTATGTGGTTGATCCAATGTTTAAACCCATTGGTGCGGTCGCTGTATCGCGCCTTATGCGCGCGCCGCGTAATAAATCACTAAAAGATTTGATGGAAAATCTGCATGTTGTGGTCAAACCTGAAACAGACCAAGAGGATGTGGCTTTATCATTCCAAAAATACCACTTGATTTCCGCGCCCGTTGTTGATGTCGCGGGTCGCCTTAATGGTATGATTACAGTGGATGATATCGTTCAAGTACTTCAAGAAGAAAACGAAGAAGATATGTTGGCCCTTGCGGGTGTTAGTGATGCATCAACAACTGATGACGTTTTTGAATCTGTTAAGTCACGCCTTCCGTGGCTTATGATAAATTTATTCATTGCACTTGTGAATTCAACGGTTATTTCCAATTTCTCTGGCTTGATTGAACAAGTTGTTGCATTGGCGGTTCTTATGCCTGTTGGTTCTGCATTGGGTGGTAATGCGGGAACGCAGACTTTGGCGGTGGCGGTTCGTGCCTTGGCGCAAAAAGAACTTACAAATGAAAATTCAATGCGTATTGTTTGGCGTGAATTTTTCACGGGAACTTTAAATGGCCTTGCAATTGGCCTTGTTTTTGCAACGGTTGCAGGGCTTTGGTTTCATTCGCCTATGATTGCATTGGCAGCCGGCGGCGTGATTGTAATTGATTTTATCGTTGCGGGCTTGGTTGGTATATTAATTCCGCTAGGCCTTAAAAAATTGGGATATGACCCTGCGGTTGCATCAAGTATTTTTGTGACCTTCATAACTGATTTAGTTGGCTTTTCGGCATTTTTAACAATTGCATTTTTCCTATTGAAATAATGGCATAAATTTCGCGTTGTTCAGAACGAGAATTTATTTTCGTTCTATTTTGGAACAATTAGCGGGTAAAAAATGTCAAGGCTTGAAATTTCACGCTCTGGATTAGATTTAATTGAAAGCTTTGAAGGCTTTCGTGCCAAAGCCGTACGTCTTGGTGATGGAAAATACACAATTGGCTTTGGTCATACAATGACGGCACGCGATGGTATGATTGTGAACCGTGAACAGGCCGAAGAATTACTAAAATGGGATATTGGCCCAATCCAAGATTTTATCCGTCAAAATAACCTTACAACGCTTATCCAAAACCAATTTGATGCCCTTGTTTCATTTGCTTTTAATATTGGGCTTGAAAATTTCAAAAATTGCGATGTATTACGTCATCTAAATCAAGGTGAACCTATTTGCGCGGCAATCGCAATGAATGCATGGCGCCGTTCGCATATTAATGGGCAACAAATTGTGGTTGACGCATTGGTGCGTCGCCGCGCGCTTGAAACTGCAATGTTTTTGGACACAATCGGCCCAAGACCTGCCGCGCCAAGCCCGATTATCCTTCCTTTGCTTGATTATTCTGCATCATTACTTGCGCCAAAACCTGATGCAATAAGGGCGGTGAAATTTGAAAAAGCGAACCCTGAACCATTAATAGAAGATGCAAAACCTACAGAAGAAGAAGTCATTGATAATACCGGCATTTCACAAGCCCAAAAAGATGAAATAGTCGGCAATATGCTTAAGGATGATGAAAAAATCCTTGTTGGCGAAGTGTTGCAATTCCCTGATTTTGTTTCTGAAAAACCACTTATTGAAGCGGTTAAAACTGAGACAAAACAAACAGATACGCCAATTGCTAATGTTGCAGATTTAACAAAAGAAACACCCGCAAATGATGCGCCCAAAACTGCTGCAATTGTAAATCCAGTTTCTGAAACAATTGTGGCAGATGCCAAAAGCGTTACAAAAAATGTTTTTGACCCTTTTACAATTTTTGTAATCATGGTTGGCCTTGTTGCGTTTTGTGCAGGCATATATGAAGCAATCGGGCAGGGTATTTTTAAAAATGGCCTTATCGGAAGTTTTAAAGATCCCGCTAATATTTTTATAATGCTAACGATATTTATTGGTGCTATAACGTCATTATTTGGCACATTCTCTTTATTCTTTGGTGAAGGAGAGAAGCAATAATTTCGCGCTTTTTATTGCTTAATTGGTAATTATAAACAAAAAATACCAAATTGATGCAATATTGGTTTGCTCGCGCTGCGAAATAAGCTAATAATTTGCCCCATAAATAGAGTAGGGTAAATGTCAAATTTTTCACAATTAGATTATGATCTTGGGGAAACCGCCGAAGCAATCCGCGAAATGGTTGCAAAATTCGCAAGCGCTGAAATTGCACCACGCGCCGCACAAATCGATAAAGATGATGCATTCGCCCGCGATTTGTGGCCCAAATTAGGTGAACTTGGCCTTTTGGGTATTACAGTTCCCGAAGAAGATGGCGGCACTGGCCTTGGCTATCTAGAGCATGTGATTGCGATGGAAGAAATTTCGCGCGCATCGGCATCTATTGGCCTTTCTTATGGTGCACATTCAAATCTTTGTGTGAACCAATTGCGCAGATGGGGAAATGCCGAGCAAAAGGCAAAATATTTGCCAAAACTTATTTCAGGTGAACATGTCGGCGCCCTTGCCATGAGTGAGGTGGGCGCAGGTTCGGATGTAGTCTCAATGAAACTTCGTGCCGAGTTAAAAGGCGGGGTCTATGTTTTAAATGGCGGCAAATTTTGGATAACCAATGCCAAAGAAGCCGATACTTTAATCGTTTATGCCAAAACCGATATGGATGCCCATCAAAAGGGAATTAGCGCCTTTATCGTTGAAAAGGATTTTAAAGGTTTTTCGGTTGCCCAAAGTTTGGATAAACTTGGAATGCGCGGTTCACCAACGGGTGAATTGGTATTTGAAAATTGTGAGGTTCCAATTGAAAATATGATGGGGCCATTAAATGGCGGCGTTGGCGTCCTTATGTCTGGGCTTGATTATGAACGCGCCGTTCTTGCGGCGGGGCCACTTGGTATTATGCAGGCATGTATGGATGTGGTTGTTCCTTATTTGCATGACAGAAAACAATTCGGTCAATCAATTGGTGAGTTTCAGCTTATGCAGGGTAAAATTGCCGATATGTATGTTTCATTATCAACCGCACGTGCATACGTATATGCGGTTGCTAAAGCCTGTGATAAAGGCAAAAATGCCCGCAAAGACGCCGCCGGTGCAATCCTTTATGCGGCTGAAAAGGCAACCCAAATGGCACTTGATGCCATTCAATGTTTGGGTGGTTCTGGCTATGTAAATGAAAACCCAACAGGGCGCTTATTGCGCGATGCCAAATTATACGAAATCGGCGCAGGGACATCCGAAATCCGTAGGTGGTTGATTGGGCGCGAAATTTTCACAAGCACAAGGCCTTAGTTTCTATTAATTTTCACCACCACGCGTCAATAGATGTGGGGTGGTTTTACCCCCGACTAAATGTCCTTATAACCCCATTTTCAGGATTAGCAGCAATACATGTTTGTGGGGCAGATGGTAGTTTTAGGCAAATAACGGGCATATCAAGTGCGCGGATTTTTTCATAAGTTGCCATGTCAAATTCTGTTCCAAACGGTTTATTTGCATCGCTGTCCCATTTTGGAAAGGCTTTGGCGTGAATGGACGAATTTGGAAGTGTTGCGTTCAAAACCGTATTAACATCATCAATTGAACTATAAGAAGTAAGGCCAAAATCACGCGATGGCGCGCTCATTGAAAATAATGATTTTCCTTGAGTAGAAGTGATTTCAATTCGAATTATAGCACCTTGACAATTTTCACCTTCCGCGGTCGCTGTAACTAGGCCTTTATTATTCCAATCAGAAATTGAAATTGGCTTTTGTATATTAACAGGGCAATTTGTTTGTGAATTATTATTCTGAACTGATGATTTTTGTGAATTTGCAATATCTTTAGGTTGGTCAATAACAGGGGATGGTGGCAGCATTTGCGCAGGGTCAAACGCCTGATCTGTAACTGAATTTGTGCTTGCAATTTCCGCTTCAATAGAGGTCATTTTTGGTTCGTCGCCAATTTTTGCGGGGCCAAGTTTAAAAACAAAACGCCCCATAATTACCGCAATACCGATTATAGCAACAATAACAAAAACAATGGTCGAAACCTTAAGTGCACGCATCAATTATTCACCTTCGGGTCTGATTTTATGTGAAGATAATGTCCAAATATAGGCAAAATCATTAAGCTCAAAAACTTTCTTCAGAATTTTTGAGTTTTTCAACAGTTGCTTTATATCCTGCCTCAACAGCTCTATCGAATGCCTTCCAATCACGAAGCTCGATATCGCCCAAATCAGGCACGATTGTTATGTCTGATTTATGGGTATTTTTAAGTGGGGCAAGGGGGGCTGTTGCGGTTCGCATCAATAATTCGGCAATTGGCGGCGGCGAATGATGGCCTTTTTTAAATATCCATTCAAAGAAACTTGGCGGGTTTATAAATTCCTCGGCATTAAGTGCGTGTTGGCGACTTACATCAATTCCAATATTTGGGCCGCGATGTAATGATGCCATAATCTCAACTGGAAAATTGTTTAAAACCGCGCCATCAACAAAAACACAATCATCCTCAACAACAGGTGGTAAAATCCCAGGAAGCGCGATTGAGGCACGCAAAGAATGCCGCAAAATTCCAGTGCGGTGAACTTTTACTTTCGCTTCGGTCAAGTTTGATGAGACGCAAAAATAAGGGCGTATTAAATCTTCAATTAAAACATCGCCAAAATGCTCTTTAAGGCGGGTTTCAACTTTTTTGCCCGAAGTCATCGCAACAACCGGTAAAATATAATCATTCAATGGGTTTGAAACAACGAAAGCATCCCAAATATGGCTTTCAATTTCTCTGTCATCCCAACCCATTGCGGCACAGGCGGCAATCACACCGCCCATTGATGTTCCGCCATAAAAATCAAAATCATAACCCGCCTCACGCAAGGCACGTACCGCGCCAATATGCGCATAAGCACGCGCCCCGCCACCAGATAATACAAGGCCAACAGATGTTCCAACAATAATCCGTGCAAGGCTTTTAAGGTCAGATTCACTGCCTTCACGCAAGGTCAAAAGCCGCGTGGCATTTGCGGCATCAAGCCATTGTTTGGCAGTGCTTATTGGGTTTCTGCCCACTCTTTTTACCAAAACTACATCAACAAGTTTGAATTCTTGAATTGGTGATAAATTCGGCGGTAATAATGGATAAGATGGTTTTGCATCAGTTCGCCCAAAAATCCAAATTCTATCGGCTTGGCGCAGGCAGGTTTGTTCCCATGTGCTTTCGCCCAATTGGCTAGTAAGGATTACAAAATCATTATTTCGTTCGATTTCGTCAAACCAGCTTGCTTCTTTTGCTTCGTTTTGTTCATCAATAATGGCAACGCTTTTGCCAAGTGCGCGAATTGCTTTTGCAATTTCACGGGCGCGGGTTTCAATTTCAATTGTTGGAGATGCCGATATAAAGCTAAAAACTTTTGGGTTGTTTAATGCAGCTTTGCGGCGGTTTTGTTTACTTCTAAAAAGAATTGTTCGCGCCAAACCTTGCATCAAGTCGGGATATTTGCGCACAAGGCGGTTAAAGGTTGCTTTATCAAGTGCAAAAAGTTCACTATCGCGTAAAGCATAGACGGACGCCGAATGGGTTTCACCTGAAATAAGCGCCATTTCACCAACTGGTTCACCAGCACGAATGTGCCCAATTAACTCATTTTGCCCAATTGCATCACGGCGAAATGCGCCCAATGAGCCAGAGCGTACAAACCACATAAAATCAGCAATATCACCTTCGGTAAAAAGTGCGGTTCCGCCCGGAATTGAATACCAAATTGCGTTTTTCGTGACTTCGCGTAATGCCGTTTTATCGGCATTGCGTAAAAACGGAATATTGGCAAAATCGGGCGGAAGCATTTTTTAGAATTTCATTCTGCCCATTACGGTAAGTGCAGGCCAATATTTTGCTTTATCAAGATCATTTGAAACCTTTGCGGTTTCCTTTGCAAGATTGGCTCGGAAAGTTGGGTCAGACGCAATCGGGCCAGTTACATTAGTGGTTACATTTGGCTTGCCTTGGTAATAAACGCCACCTTCGGCAGCCAATGCTATTGGGCCAAGCTGAAATTCAAGGCCAAGGCCACCATAAAGCGCTGTTGGATCAAATTCTGCTTTTGAAGTTAAAACACCAACTTGTGCACCAGTATATGTTGTGCCGCCAATATTATATGAACCAGTGGGCACAGCCGTCATATTGATTTTATTGGAATTGGAATAAATGCCCCCAGTTAAATAAAGTGGCATAAGCGGCGGGTGAATATCAACTTGAACGCCATAAGATTGCAAACCAACGCGCCCGTCATATTGAATACTATTGATGCTTTTATTGTAATTATAATTATATTTTTGACCAATGCCGCGAACAACGACAGTCGGAACAATTTCAAAACCAATTTCGGCACCAAGACCTAAAGTCCCCGCGCGCGCACTTACTTGTTCAAGCTCGATAGCATTTGCGTTATTTGTGCCGATTAGAAAAGTGCTTGCTGCAGCAAGACCAAGGTAAAATAATTTATTTTTTTTCTGGCTTTTCATTTATTCCCCCAAAATTTAGCATTATCGTAAATGGAATAAGTTTATTTTTAGTGACTATATTTTCTTAGGTTGGTTACTATTGAAACCACTTGCAAAACTTGCGTGAATTATTCTAATGTCATTATAGCGAGGAAAAATGCCAAAAATTGAATCAAATTTCGATAGAAGTTCTAATGTTGCGCAAAATAATAAAAAAACAATGCGCGATATTGTTGAAGTTTTGAAAGAAAAAACCAAAATTGCCTCATTAGGCGGCACCGAAGAAGCGCGCCAAAAACATATCAAACGTGGAAAATTACTACCACGCGAACGTGTTGAACAATTGATTGATACAGGAAGTGCATTTTTGGAACTAAGCGCACTTGCCGCCAATAATATGTATGATGGCGATGTTCATGGGGCAGGGCTTATTTGCGGCATTGGCTTGGTGTCGGGTCGTGAGTGTATGATTATTGCCAATGATGCCACGGTAAAGGGCGGCACATATTTTCCGATGACTGTTAAAAAACACCTTCGGGCACAGGAAATTGCCAAAGAAAACCGCCTGCCATGTATTTATTTGGTTGATTCAGGCGGCGCAAACCTTCCGCATCAGGCCGAAGTTTTCCCAGACCGTGACCATTTCGGGCGTATTTTCTTTAATCAGGCCAATATGAGTGCATTGGGAATTGCACAAATCGCATCGGTTATGGGTTCATGTACTGCGGGTGGGGCTTATGTCCCTGCCATGTCGGATGAAAGCATTATTGTTAAAAATCAAGGCACAATTTTCCTTGGTGGTCCACCACTTGTGAAGGCGGCAACGGGCGAAGATGTATCTGCCGAAGACTTGGGTGGGGCTGATGTTCATGCCAAAAAATCGGGTGTTGCTGATCATTATGCACAAAATGACAATCATGCATTGGAAATTGTGCGCGAAATTGTCAAAACCCTAAAACAGGGCGATGAAAAATATATTGCGCGCCAAACACCAAAACCGCCGCAGTTGGATGAAAGCGAAATCTATTCAATAATCCCATCCGATTTACGCACGCCTTATGATGTGCGCGAGATTATTGGGCGTATTGTTGATAATTCTGAATTCCATGAATTTAAGCCACTTTATGGTGAAACCCTTGTTTGTGGGTTTGCCCATATTGATGGTTGGCCCGTCGCAATTATTGCCAATAATGGAATATTATTTTCGCAAAGCGCGTTAAAAGGAGCGCATTTCATCGAACTTGCCTGCAAACGCAAAATTCCACTTTTATTCTTACAAAACATCTCTGGCTTTATGGTTGGTCGGGATTATGAGGCCGGTGGCATTGCCAAGGATGGCGCAAAACTTGTTACCGCCGTTGCCACCGCAAATGTGCCGAAAATCACACTTGTGATTGGTGGCTCTTATGGTGCGGGCAATTATGCGATGTGTGGGCGCTCTTATAGCCCGCGTTTCATGTTCCTTTGGCCTAATGCGCGCACTTCGGTTATGGGCGGTGAACAGGCGGCAAGTGTTCTTGCAACCGTTAAGCGTGATAATTTTGACCGCGCGGGGCAAGAATGGTCAAAAGAAGACGAAGAAAAATTCAAAGCCCCAATTCGTGAAAAATACGAACAAGAAGGCAATCCATATTATTCAACCGCAAGAATTTGGGATGATGGAATTATCGACCCCAAAGATACACGGGCGGTTTTGGCGCTTTCATTATCTGTAATTGCCAATTCGCCAATTCCTGAACCTAATTTTGGCGTGTTTAGAATGTAGGCGAAATGGTCGCACAAAATTCACTTTTTAAAACCAAAAACAGGCGTAAGATATAAAAAACAAAAAGGGCATTAAAATGGAAGAACAACAACCCGTATTATTAAATCTTACCGAAGAAGGCGTGGCTTTTGTGGTGCTAAATCGCCCTGAAAAGCGCAATGCATTTGATGAAATTATGATTGCCGCCTTAAGTGATACATTCGAAACAATCCGCGCCAATGATAATATTCGTATCGTTTTCATAAAAGGCGCGGGCCATCATTTTTGCGCCGGTGCCGATTTAGATTGGATGGAACGCCAAGCGCGCCATGATCTTGAAGATAATGAAGCCGATGCAATGGATTTGGCAAATATGCTTCATGCGCTTTATACTTTGCCGCAAATTACCGTGGCATTGGTGGAAAATGGTGCTTATGGCGGTGGGCTTGGGCTTATTGCGGCCTGTGATTATGCGATTGCAACCGAAAAATCACATTTTTGCTTTTCTGAAACCCGCCTTGGTTTGGTTCCTGCAACCATTTCACCTTATGTTATTGAGGCGATTGGCGCACGAAATGCGCGCGCTTTCTTTACTACTGCAATGCCATTTGATGCGCATACCGCCAAAGAAATTGGCCTTATCCAAGAAATTGCCCTTGATGAAGCCGATTTTGCAAAGCGTGAAGAGCGCATTGCCGATTTGGCATTCTGCGTTTCACCTGCCGCTGTGGCAAAAACCAAAGAGACAATTGAATTGGTCAAAGATAGGCCAATTGACCACCATCTAATCAAAGAAACCGCAAAAGTAATTGCCCATGCCCGCGCAAGTGTGGATGGCAAAGAAGGTTTGCACGCATTCTTAGAAAAGCGAAAACCTTCTTGGGTTGCAAAGTAACGCATGAGTTGGGAGGCTCAATGTTTGAAACAATTTTAATCGCCAATCGCGGCGAAATCGCGTGTCGAATAATAAAAACCGCCAAGAATATGGGCATAAGAACCATTGCGATTTATTCGGATGTCGATGAAAATGCGCGTTTTGTTCGTCTTGCAGATACATCATACTCGCTTGATGGCGTTGATGCCCAAAGCACATATTTGAACATTGAGAAAATAATCGAAATTGCCAAAAAATCGGGCGCACAGGCAATCCACCCTGGTTATGGCTTTTTATCTGAAAACCCAATTTTTGCAAAAACTTGCGCCGAAAATGGAATTACTTTCATTGGCGCAAGCCCTGATGCGATTGAGGCAATGGGCTTAAAGGATAGTGCGAAACAAATTGCAATTTCGGCAAATGTGCCTGTATTACCAGGCTATATGGGCGAAAATCAAGAATTGGCGCATTTGAAAAATGAAGCGCAAAAAATTGGTTTCCCACTTTTAATTAAAGCAATCGCGGGCGGCGGTGGTCGCGGCATTCGCCAAGTTGATGATATTGAAGGCTTTGAAAAAGCGCTTGAAAGCGCCAAACGCGAGGCAAAGTCTGCATTTAATGATGATCGCGTGATGCTTGAAAAATTGGTTTTAAAACCGCGCCATATTGAGGTGCAGGTTTTTGGCGATACGCATGGCAATGTTGTTCATTTATTTGAACGTGATTGTTCAGTGCAGCGCCGACGTCAAAAACTTATTGAAGAAGCGCCCGCGCCAAATTTACCGCAAGATGTGCGCAATGCAATGTTTGATGCCGCCTGCAAACTTGCAAAACAGGTTAAATATCAAGGTGCGGGAACAATTGAATTTATCGTTGATGGCAATGGAATTCCAAAACTTGATGGCTTCTGGTTTTTGGAAATGAATACCCGCCTTCAGGTAGAGCATCCCGTTACGGAATTGATAACTGACCTTGATTTAGTTGAATGGCAAATTCGCGTCGCAAATGGCGAAAAACTTCCACTTTTGCAAGCTGAAATCAAATGCCAAGGCCATGCCATAGAGGCGCGAATTGTCGCCGAAGATCCAAATAATAATTTCATGCCAAGCTCTGGGCGATTTTATCGTGATGATATTGATAATTTCGGGGTTCGTGTTGATTATGGCTTTGAACAGGGCGACATTATCCCATCAAATTATGATTCACTTATCGAGAAGGTGATTTGCTGGGGCTATACGCGTGAAAGTGCGATTGATGAATTAAAATCGCGATTAATGGGTGCTAATTATCGCGGCTTTGCCAATAATGGTGGTTTTGTAAAACGTATTTTAGATTTGGAAGATTTTGAAGACGCCAATCTTTATACCGCGATTATTGATGAAAATATTGATGCTTTAATACGCCCTTCAATTGAAAATATTGAAATAATTGGCATGGCTGCGATGGCGAATTATCATCATTCAGCTTTAAATGACGTTTCCTTCAAAAATTTCGGCAATTTTAGGGTGAATGCAAACACGCCTTTTAAATCTGTTTTTAAAATTAGTGATATAATTCAACAAGTTGAAGTTATTAATAAAGGCGATGAATTAAGCGTTGCAAATAATAATGGAAAAAGCTTTTCAATCAAAAAAGCCGATTTCAAAAAATATTTTGATGGCTCAGATAATGTTTTCTATTTCCACGATGGAATTAATTTTAATGGTCAAAGCGTTGATATAATTATCAACGATAATTCCACCAGCCTATTTATCGATGGCGAACATTATCAATTCGAAAAACCAAATCATTTTGGTAAAGAAACCGCGAGCGCGCATAATGATGAGATTGTGGCAAATCTTCCGGGGAAAATTGTTGCGATAAATAATAAAATAGGTGACAAAGTCAAAAAAGGGCAGGTGATTGTGGTGCTTGAAGCTATGAAAATGGAACATTCACTATGCGCCCAAATGGATGGCGAAATTATTGAAATGAGCGCAAGTTTGAATGCACAAACCAAACTTGGCGATATTCTTGTGAAATTGGGTTAAAATGGCAAATTTAGGCTCGTTAATTATGGGGTTTGCGGCGGTTGGTGCAATTGGAATTGCATCATACGCACTTGGTCAAAATAAAATTCGTAAAATCAATAATTATGATGATTTATCAGATCTTATAATTGCCGCGTCACCCGATTTTATTTTGAATGAAATTTCAATAAGTGAAAATGGTCAATTTGCCCTTGTAAAAGGAAAAAATGGCGAACTATTTTTCGCAAAATCAATGGGTGATGAATTTGCAATTCGCGCTATAAATGAAACCCAAATATACAATAATGAAAATAAAACCAAAATAATTTTCAACGATGTCACATTTCCTGATTTTGTGGGCGTGTTGAACAAAGCGGGGGCATAAATGAAAGAATTTATTCCATTACATTTACCTGACCCCGTTGAATGGGCGGTTCCGCTTTTTGCAATTTCAGTGATTGGGGAAATGCTTTATTCGCGCTGGAATAAAAATGTTTCCTATGAAACCAAAGACACAATGGCATCACTTGCTATGGGGCTTGGTAATCAGATTGTTTCTATAATCATGCATGGCATAATAGTTGCGACATTGATTTTTGCCTATCAGCATAGATTGTTTGATATTGGCGTTTCTTTACCTGTTTTTATCGTTTGTTTCTTCCTTGAAGATTTAACTTATTATTGGGTTCATCGAATTGGTCATGAAGTGCGCTTTTTTTGGGCCTCGCACGTAATTCACCATTCAAGTCAGCATTATAATTTATCAACTGCCCTTAGGCAGACTTGGACGGGGAATTTGGCGCTTGGCTTTTTATTTTGGACGCCATTGGCATTTTTGGGCATTCACCCATCAATCATATTCTTTTTCCAAGGTCTAAGCCTTGTCTATCAATTTTGGATACACACCGAGGCAATCGATAAAATGCCAAAATGGTTTGAGGCGGTGTTTAATACCCCAAGCCATCACCGCGTTCACCACGCCACAAATCCCGAATATTTAGACAAAAATTACGCGGGTGTGTTGATTATTTGGGATAAAATCTTTGGTACTTTCATTCCCGAAACCGAAAAACCGAAATATGGTATTGTTTCCAATCTTGGCACTTTTAACCCATTCATTATTGGCTTTCACGAATGGATTGGGATTTTTAAAGACATAAAGGCTAAAGGCATATCAAGCGCGAAAAATTTCTTATTTGGCCCACCGGGATGGACACCTGATAATAGTCGCAAAACCTCCAAGATTATAAAAGAAGAACATCGCGCACGACAAAAAGTTTAAGCCATCATTTACCCTATTGATTTAAAATCGGGGGATGAAATACAAAATCATTGCCCCGTCTTTATTTATTATCGCCTCTTTTGTTTGTGTGAATGGCGCAAATGCGCAATCATTTGGCTCTTTCACAAGTGCGCAAAGTGCACAGAATAAAGCGAATATTGAAGGTAATAGGGTAACAACAATAATTTACGATACACCAATTAACGCGCCGCCAATTGAGCAAGAAAAAAAATCCGAGGCGCCAAAAGTAATTGAAACCAATCAGTCATTGCCGCCGCAACCTGAAATTTTACCACAGCAAATTACCATAATTGAAAAACCTGTTGAAAATTCCAACCCCAAAATATCAAATGAAATTAAGCCAATAGGGCGTGGAATTGTAAATTCTGCTAATGGACAAACTGAGGTTAAAAAAAGATATCTATTCCCATTTGGAAAAAAAGATAGAGCTTCAAAAAACAATATTTTTGTAAAAAGTGAAAAGCCGCCGCTTCGTGCGCATGAAAACACATCGCCTGAATATATGGCAAATCGTGGCCCTATAAAGGCGATTTATCAAGACACTAAAACCGCAATAATTCATGATGCCCCACAGGCTTTGGCAAATACTTTGCCATGGGTTGATAAGGATAGGAAAAATCAGCCAACCGATGTGGTTTTAAAAAATGTTACCGATAAATTGGCGCGTGCCAATGCATCTGATCCTGAATGGGTAAATCCTGCGCGTGATCAATTATTTGAATTATCGCGCAAACTTGAAACCCTTCCGAATGCCCCACAATATAAAGAAGAATATCAAACGCAGCAAAGCCAGCAAGATCCAAATTCGCGCGCTTTTAAACCACGCCCAGTTTGGCCAGGGTCAAAAATTTCTTTTGAGCCCCAAAATCGCCCAATAACAATTACAAGCGATGGTGTAGAGGGAAATAATCCAAAATTATTAAT
Organism: uncultured Caulobacteraceae bacterium; assembly: GCA_964557085.1. Lineage (GTDB taxonomy): Bacteria > Pseudomonadota > Alphaproteobacteria > Caulobacterales > Aquidulcibacteraceae > Pseudaquidulcibacter. The sequence goes on along the minus strand of CAZKYS010000005.1, from coordinate 29,128 downwards.
TGCGCAAAATATGGAAATGCCGCAAGAGGCCGCCAAAAATTTGCCAATCAATGATGAAATCGAAAAACCAAAGCCGCAGAAAAAAGCAACAAACCCAGTCAAAAGGGTAAAGACAGGTTCGTCAAAAAAATCTGCCGCTAAGTGTTCATGTTCCTTGCGCGCACACAAATAGTTTCGCAAATTAGCTTTATAGTGATTCTGATAATCATAATATCAAGCTATAATGGGGACAATTTTGACGCAAATCATAACAATAGGCAATGAAAAAGGCGGCGCAGGTAAATCAACAATCTCAGTTCATGTCGCAATTGCGGCTCTTAAAGCGGGGCATAATGTTGCAGTGCTAGATTTAGATATAAGGCAGCAAAGTTTTGCACATTTTTTAGAAAATCGTCAAAAATGGTCGGAGGCAAAAAATCTTCCGCTTCCGCAACCTGATATGTTCAAACTTGATGAAAGCAAAATCGAGGATGAGGAATTTATAAAAAACGTCATCGAAGAAGCGGTTTCAACCCATGATTATTTAATAATTGATACACCAGGCGCAAATTCGACTGCTTCAAGAATTGCACATGGTCTTGCTGATAAAATAATCACCCCAATGAATGATTCATTTGTTGATTTCGACCTTCTTGCCAAGGTTGATCCCGTAAGTGGTGAGGTTACTGGGCTTAATTTTTATGCAAACCAAATATGGGAAGCGCGTAAAAATAAGGCGATGCAGCATAAAAAGCATCTTGAATGGTTCATATTACGTAATAGGCTTTCAACCGTTGAGGCGCGAAATAAACGCAAAGTTGGCGATGCATTGGATTCGATTTCAAAACGTCTTGGGTTTAAAATTGTTCCAGGTCTTTCAGAGCGGGTAATTTTTCGTGAATTATATCCAATGGGCCTTACTTTATTGGATTTAGAGGCTAAAATTCCAGAAATTACAATGTCCATAAGTCATGTAGCTGCTCGTCAAGAATTGCGTGATATGCTATCGATGATTGGAATTTAATATTCTTAATATGATTTTGTATGTTTCATTCTTAAAATAAGAATGTTATTTATTCGAGTTCACAAAATTGTGTCATTTGCTTTTTATATAATGTTTAACTAAACAATTTTATGAGCAATGACACAGATGTCACAATTTAATAATGCGCAGGTTTTGAATTATAAAATGACGAATCCCCAAATAAAAGATTCTGAAATAGCTTCAAAAACGCTGCATGTGCCTGCAAAGTCTGGTGTGAAAACTATATTAATTGGTCGCCACGGAAAACCTGCGCTTAGCCGCAAAGTTTGGCTAACTTCTGAAGGTTATAAAAATTGGTGGCATTTGTATGATGAAGGTGGCCTTGCAGAAGGTCAAAAGCCACCACGTAAATTACTTAATGCGGTTGCAAAAACTAAATTTATTATCTCAAGTCCATTGCGCCGCGCCCATGAAACCGCAATTGCAGTAGCAGGGGAGCGTGAGATTAAAATTGATGAAATTTTCATCGAAGCACCTTTGCCACCCCCGCCAATACCTGATTTTATTAAATTTAGGCCGAAAATATGGGGTTTTATCTCGCGCTGCACATGGTTCGTTGGTCTTAATCTTGGCGCGGAAAGCCATGATGAAGCAAAATTACGCGCCCAAAATGCGGCCGGTAAATTGGCAAATTTGGCTGATGAACATGGAACAATTGCACTTTTTGCGCATGGCTGGTTCAATCGTATGATGCGCCCATATTTGAAATTATTAGGTTATAAATGCGTTGAAGATGGTGGCGATTGGCATTGGTCTTATCGTATTTATCAAAAATACGATTAACTGCCTGCATTTTACAAAAATATGTAAGATTAGTTGCTCATGAATTGAATGGCGTCTAAATAGAATTTGGAGCAATTTTATGAGTCATTCAGAAGAAATAAAATCAGACGATATTTCCAAATTAAGTTTTGAACAAGCGCTTAAAGAACTTGAAGATTTAACGCGTAAATTAGAGGCAGGTGACGTTCCATTAGAAGCGTCGATTAACTTTTTCGAACGCGGTGCCGCATTAAAGGCGCATTGCGAAAACATGCTTAAAGCGGCGCAAATGCGGGTTGATCAAATTGTTGAAACCCAAAATGGCATCAAAGCTGAAACCTTTGACCAAGGAAGCTAATATATGCCACTTAATGCGCAATTAGATACACTCCTTAGCGAAAATGCCGACCGTATCACGGTTGCACTTGATGCCTTATTGCCCGCTGTTCAAGGGCCAGAGGCCGAACTTATGAGTGCGATGCGTTATGCTGCACTTGGAAATGGCAAATGTTTAAGGTCATTTTTAGTTTTGCAAACTGGGCGTCTTTTTGATGTGGATGAACGCGCACTTATGCGGGTCGGCGCGGCGCTTGAATGTGTTCATTGCTATTCTTTGGTGCATGACGATTTACCATGTATGGATAATGACGATTTACGCCGTGGGCAACCAACAACTCATAAAGCCTATAATGAGGCCATTGCATTACTTGCTGGTGATGCGCTTTTAACACTTGCCTTTGATATTATTTCAGATGAGCAAACCCATTTGGATCCACATATTCGGGTTTCGCTGATTTCAAAACTTGCCCATGCCGCAGGTGCAAAAGGTATGGTTGGCGGGCAAATGATGGATATGTATGCCCAAAATTTGGGGGATGATATCGCCGCCGTAACCCGAATGCAGCGCCTTAAAACAGGCGGTCTTTTCCAATATGCCGTAGAAGCAGGTGCAATTTTGGGACGTGCAGGGCATGATGCAACCCATTCATTAATTGGCTTTGCCCATGATTTTGGCCTTGCATTCCAAATTACTGATGACATTTTGGATGCAATTGGTGATGAGAAAAAAGTTGGTAAAGCAGTAAATAAAGATGCAAACCATGGAAAAGCCACATTCGTTAGCTTATTAGGGCTTGAACCTGCCAAGGAAAGGGTCAAAATCCTTTGCGCGCAGGCAAAGGGACATTTGCGTATTTTTGGCTCAAAAGCAGAAATATTGGCAGATTTAATTGATAAAATAGAAGTTCGGCAATCATAAGGTAAAAAAATGCCAGACACCCCAATGTTAGATAAAATTCACTTTCCACGCGATTTAAAAGGTTATAATTCAAAAGAATTACAGCAAATTGCCGATGAATTACGCCTTGAAACTATTGATGTGGTTTCGCAGACTGGTGGTCATTTGGGGGCAGGGCTTGGCGTGGTTGAGCTTACAGTTGCTTTACATAATGTTTTTGACACGCCCGATGATATTATTATTTGGGATGTTGGGCATCAGGCATATCCCCATAAAATCCTTACAGGTCGCCGTGATAGGATGAGGACATTACGCCAAGGCGGTGGCCTATCTGGATTTACCAAACGCTCTGAAAGTGAATATGACCCGTTTGGAACGGCGCATGCATCAACTTCTATTTCTGCGGCACTTGGTTTTTGTGCGGCGCGCGATCAAATTGGCAAAGAAAATAAAGTTGTTGCGGTAATTGGTGATGGTTCAATAACTGCGGGCATGGCTTATGAGGCGATGAATAAGGCCGCTGAAACCACTGGGCAATTGACGGTTATTTTGAATGATAATGATATGTCGATTGCACCGCCTGTTGGTTCAATGTCAAATTATTTGGCAAAATTAGTATCGGGTGGTGGTTATCAAACCCTTCGTAAAGTTGGTAAACAAATGGCAAGTGTTTTGCCAGAACCGATGAAAAATGCCGCAAAAAAAGCCGAAGAATTTGCACGCGGCATGGCAACAGGCGGAACATTATTTGAAGAGCTTGGCTTTTATTATATCGGCCCAATTGATGGGCATGATATGGATGTTTTGCTTGAAGTTTTGGAAAATGCCAAAAATATTTCAAATAAACCTGTATTAATTCATTGTGTTACCCAAAAAGGTAAGGGCTATGCGCCCGCCGAAAATGCCGCCGATAAATATCATGGTGTGCAGAAATTTAATGTAATCACTGGTGAACAATCAAAAGCGATTTCAAACGCACCATCTTACACAAAGGTTTTTGGCGAAACTTTGGCGCGCCTTGCCCATGATGATGAAAGAATTGTGGGTATTACTGCGGCAATGCCATCTGGCACGGGTATGGATATTTTTGCGCGTCATCACCCTGCGCGTATGTTTGATGTTGGTATTGCAGAACAGCATGCGGTTACATTTGCGGCGGGTATGGCCGCCGATGGGATGAAACCATTTTGCGCAATATATTCAACCTTCTTGCAACGCGGCTATGACCAAGTTGTGCATGATGTTGCATTACAAAAACTTCCCGTAAGATTTGCAATGGATAGGGCAGGGCTTGTGGGCGCTGATGGGGCAACCCATGCGGGTTCGTTTGATATTGGCTTTATGGGCGCATTACCAAATATGATTTTGATGGCTGCTGCCGATGAGGCCGAACTTGCGCTTATGACTGCGACAGCCAATGCAATTGATGATTGCCCAAGTGCGTTTAGATATCCGCGCGGCGATGGTTTTGGCGTTGATATGCCGCAAATTCTTACACCACTTGAAATTGGTAAGGGTCGCATAATTTCCGAGGGTTCAAAAATCGCAATCCTATCATTTGGAACGCGCCTTGAAGAAGCAAAGATTGCGGCGCAAAAACTTGGGGCGCTTGGCCTTTCAACAACAATTGCTGATGCAAGATTTGCCAAGCCACTTGATACAGATTTAATCAAACAACTTGCCAAAAATCACGAGGTTTTGGTAACAATCGAAGAAGGCGCAATGGGCGGCTTTGGCGCATTTGTTTTGCAATATATGGCAGGCGCAGGGCTTTTGGAAAACGGCCTAAAAGTGCGCACAATGCACCTGCCCGACATTTTCCAAGACCACAACAAACCCGAACTTCAATACGAAGAAGCAGGTTTAAACGCGGGCGGTATAATAACAACAGCATTAACAGCATTAGGAATTGATGCCGCAGAGCAAGTTAAGATGTTGGCAAAATAATTACGAATTATGAATTTCTTAAAGCATTTTAAAATGTTAGCATTTGTTAGCATTCCTCTCATTTCCAATTTTTTGGAAGGTGTCCCATCGGGGGGGGGAAGGGTAAGCGGTTTTCCAAAACCTCTTTGCCGTAAGGCAAAAAACTAACACTAACAATGCTAAATGCCGATAGGTTTTGCCCCGCAGTAACCCTACAGGAGACAGATCCCAGATAATCGGGGCGCAGAAAGATTGTCCCATTTCTTGATGTTAAAAACTCCTATAAACCTATAAAGAAACCACATTCTAACAAAGGTCAGTTTATGTTGGATAAAGTTATTCACATCAATTTATGCAATTGATAACTGTCTCCGAAGTTGGTTCATACACCAAAGAAATATGGGGCAGATTTGGTGAAGCCGCCGACAGCACCCGCGTATTTCGCACATTAGAGGTGGCAATCTGTTTTTTTCGTATTAATCGTATTTTGAATTTCTTGGTTAATAATAAATCAGATGAGGTTTAAATTTACAAACAAAGCCACAAATTCTAAATCCCACATGATTCCGTTTCCTTCGGAATTTTTAAGTAACAAAAATAAGTTACTTCGGCGGTGCAAAAATTGTCAGAAGTGCAATTGATCTCTGATTTTATTTTATATTCTGCTGGTTTAAATTCGCCATTAAACACTTTGGAGAAATTTGAGCATTGAATTTTTGAAGCTCGCCGAGCATTTTCGTGCAAGCTTAAGATTGCCGCTTCTCTTGTTATTGAATTGTCGAGATTTGAGCGAACGGAACTTTCATAAGTTTTTATTTCTTCAAAATCGCGCCTTTCTAGCTTCTTAAGCGAGTCCAAACGCAATTCAGCGTTTTTGGCATAATAAGAATTTGCGCCATATTTTGCTAAATAATCTCTAAAATTTTTACAATCAATTTTGCCTACAATTTCGCCCCAATATTTTTCTTCCTCTAAACTTGGAAGGTTTCCAATGTTAACGCTTCGGCACATCGCCTTAAATGGTTTGGTCGAACAAGTTTTATCAATTATACCTAGGCCGCTTAAATCTGCAAAAATGCCTAACACAACCAAAATACTTGGAATTAAAACCGCCAAGGTCAAAGTTCGCTTTATATTTCTTAATTCGATGGAAATTTTATTGAAATGGGCAATTAAAACGGCAAAAATTTGGCTCGAATTAAAATTTAGCCTCAATTTAAATTGTTTGATTGATTTAATTAACTCGGGAATTTTCTCATTCAGAATATCTAGATTCCCATCATCAATCGATAGATAATTTGCATTCAATATATTTGCGGGTGGCAAATTTGCACCAATATTAATTCCTAAATAGTTGAATCCAAATTTTATCCATTCTTTCGCCCGGTCTTGAAGTTCAGTTTGGTCGTTTGAATTACTGTTTTGGGTCCAAACAAAGGCACCGATTTCAAGCGGATCAAAGTTTGAATGGTCGGCAATAATTTTACTTTTACTCCCGAGAAATAATATTTTTCTAACCGAGAACTTTTGCTCTATGAACTTTGCAGCAAGCGCATCGATAATTTCTAAATCTTTTTGTGAACCATGAATAGCGATTTTTATCATTTTTTTGCCAGTTTCTCCTGTGCTGCACCCGCTAAGTAAAAATCATAAATATCAGCCATATCAAAATATTCTATTCCCCCGCGTTTATTAAATTCGAGGAAATTTTCCAAATTTTCCGTCCTTGCAAACAATGAGGGATCAATTATTGACAAAATATAAGTTGTGTAAAAGACGTCTGAATAAGCTATATATGCCAATTTCGAAGTTGGGTTTTCTAAATGGATTTTAATGGCTAAATCGCGAATTTTTGAAATATTTGCAATAAAACTTTGTTTGGTGAATTCGCGGGTTTGGTCTTTAATTTCAATAATTTGAATTTGCCTTAAGAATTCATTTTGATATTCCAAAATTAGTTTCTGCTTATCGGTCAATTTATCTATTTTTGCCATTTTCGCTAATCTAGATGAAATTGTTGTCTTTTCTTGGCCTGTAATTGCGCCGTAGCAAGTTATTAAATTAAGGGTTAACGCATTTGCCAGCTTCAAATCATCAAAATCTATGTCCTTGTTTTCATCATTTTCACTTGCCAATCGGTTCGCTTCATTATAATTCTTACAAACGGATGCAAAATCGCCTTTTCCTATTAGAAACTGGCTTTCAACTAAAAGCAAAATGACTTTATTTAATCTGATATCATTTTTTGAAAGCAAATTTGATTGCTCAAGTTTCATTGAAAGATTTTTATATTGGTTTAAATAGGCTAGGGCCTGCGAGTTATTTCCCTCCAAGTTTGCTATATTTGCGCGATAGTTGAGTATATAAAGCATTTGATAATTTATTTCTTTATTTGCTTCATCGTTTGGCTTTGCTATTTCCATGTCACGCAATAATTTGCTTTCTTGGCGTTTTATTACTTCATTTGCTTTTTCAAGATTGCCGATTCGTAAATAAGATCTCAATAAACGCGAATTGTTTAATTCGTTCATGAATGAATATTCTTTTTCAAACCTATCACCGATTTTTTTGGCGGCCTCAAATTGCTTTATTGCCAAATCGTGGCGCCCCCCCGCCAATGCCGCAAGCCCATATTCAGTATAATCATACCAACTGCTTCTAATGTTAGGCATATTAGTAGGATCTGACTCGTTTATTCTTCGCCTATTTGCAATAACTTCGTCCCACAAAGGCCAAAGTTTTTCAAATTCAAGCCTATTTTTATAATAGTTCGCATAATCCTTTAAAGAATTGTTCAAATCAACTAAATAGGGCAAATAATCGGGGGATAATTGAATTTTCGCGCGCATATTTTGCAAATTAATATCCAATATAGGCTTTAAATCAACTTGCTCCCCATTAAATAGTTTTACCCGTGCTAATTGGTATTGAATTTCATTAAATTTATAAACCACAGTGCTTTTATTAGGGTGGGTTTTCATAAGTTCGCTAAAAATTAAATTGGCTTCATTGACGTTTTTAATTGCACTCGAAAGTTCATTGGAATAATCCTTTTGCATGAAGCTTAGATTGCTGATTTGGTCAAGATTTTGGCCCGCTAAGTATGATAATTCACTTCCAAGTAGAAAATTGTCGATAAAATTACCATTTGACTTTGCAGAGCCTTCCCTTAATATGTTCAAGCGCTCAGTTCGATAATCTTCTGGTTTAAGATTTTTATCGCATTTATATCCACTTTCACTCCTCTGAATTGAGCAATATAGAAGTGCGTCGAGCCTTTCATCATCGGTTTTTGCCAATTCATACATTGTTTTAACGGACAAATCTTGGACTTCGTCTTCACCAACAAGATAAGAAAAGTTGCGTAATTGTGACAAGGCATAAAAATTATCTGGCAATAAAGTGGTTATTTCGCGCCATTTATCAAAAATTTGCCTCGCGGTAACCGGCCCCTTACTAGTTTTTACGCCCCGTAATCGCGCATCATCCATAGACAAGACAAGCGCCGCCAATTCTTGCGCACTTTTAAGGTTCATGGCTTTGGATATTTTTCCGCGCGCTTCAATATTTAAATATGTAATACGTTCAAGCTCTAAAAGCTGTTCAACATCGCCTTTTGAATATTTTTCTATTGCAATTTTTAAGTCTGGGTCTTGGCTATCTACATAGGCGCGAATGCCATCTTCAAATTCTGATAAAACCTTTGCAAAAATCGGATCGCTCTTTTTGACAAAATCAATGATTTGCGCTTCTTTTTTATTTAAGGCCAATCTTAAGCGCGCGTTTTCAGCCTCGCTTTTTTCTATTTGCTTTTGAATCTTTATTTCTTTTGCGCGGCTTAACTTATTTTGTTTCTTAAGCGCCTGAATTTCTATTGTTTTAGCTTTTAAGCTTTCATCTTTTTGATTAAGCAATTTGCGTTGCGCTATCGCCGATTGGTGCAATTTGCGTGTCTCATCATTTGCCCTATCGATGCCATCTTTCATCACTGATGAGGCCATTACCAGTGCAAATTCTACATCTCTATTTCCTAAGCTTTTGTCTAATTTTTGTGGTATAGCAGCATTTGCCCAGCCGTAATCGCAAGTTATAAAAGCGAAACCTAATAGCGCGATTATTTTAACCGCTACTGACTTCTTGAGACAATTAATCAACGCAAGCATAAATTTTCTGAACCTTGATTTTCAAAGTAAATCGACAATATTTCATTGTCAATTGATAGATTTGAACAACAAGTGCGATGGTTGGACATTATTGTGAATGGTTATTATGATTACGGTGACAGGTTATTAATTGCATAAATTATTTGCGAAATATACTCATAAAAGGTTGGTGTGATGTGCTTTATTTTTATAGGGATAATCAGGGGGTGATTATTGCAATTACCAATATTTCGGGAACTGCGCATAATTTCTCTATGTATGATGCATACACACGCTCACCAATTTCAACCCCACAGTAATTGGCGGCCTTTGACATACGGGCAAATGGAATTAGCCAGTTTATCTTTATTTGGTTGATTATTCTACGAGATACCTGATATTTTTAATGTTGAAAAATTCGGGTATGACAAAATTTGGAATTAGTAATTATTTCTTCACATATTCCCCCGGCGCGTCGCAAATTGCGGGTAAATCGCCGCTTCCTGGTTTACGCGCTTTCACCATTTTGCCAGAGCGTTTGGATAGCCAAATATCCCAATCATTCCACCAAGAGCCTTTGTGTTCTTCAAGGCTATTTTGCCAATCTTCAACTTTTTCAGGAAGTTTTTTATCACTTGTCGGAAGCCAATGTTGGTATTTATTGGCATCAGGGTGATTAATAACCCCCGCAATATGGCCCGAACCTGCCAAAATCATACGAACATCACCACCAAATAAACGCGCCCCGCGATAGATTGAACGATAAGGGGCAATATGGTCTTCTTTGGATGATTGCATATATATTGGTATCTTAATATCGCCTATATTCAAAGCCTTACCTTTGATTTCTAATTTCCCCTGTGAGAATAGATTTTGGCGATAATATTTATCAAGATAGAAAGTGTGCAAAGCCTCCGGCATTCTAGTTTGATCGGAATTCCAGAATAATAAATCAAATGGTTTTGGGTTTTTGCCCATCAAATAATTATTAATAACAAATGACCAAATCAAATCATTGGGGCGAAGGGCGTTGAAAGTATCCGCCATAATCGCAGAATCCAAAACCCCGCCTTCGGCCTTCATTTCTTCGCGAATATAATGGAATGCGGCATCATCGGTGAAGATTTTCAAATCACCCGCTTCGACAAAATCTTGTTGTGATGCAAAGAAGGTTGCCGCGTTAATGCGCTTATCGCCAATTTGCGCCATATAGGCTAAAGATGTGGCAAGCAATGTTCCGCCAATGCAATAACCAACACAATTCACTTTCTCTATATTATCGGTTTTTTGAACCGCGTCAATTGCCTCAAAAACGCCCTGAACCATATAATCTTCGATTGAATAATCTTTAAGTTCGGCGGTGGGGTTTACCCATGAAACAACGAAAACTGTATAACCTTTTGAAACCATCCATTTAATCATGGAATTATCTTGGCGCATGTCCAAAATATAGAATTTATTTATCCAAGGTGGGAAGAATAAAAGTGGTATTTCATAGGTTTTTTCGGTAGTAGGCGTGTATTGAATAAGTTCAAATAATTTACCGCGATAAACAACTTTACCAGGCGTAACACCAATATTTTCACCAACTTTAAACGCTGAAGTATCGGTTTGCGATAATGCAAGGCGGCCGCGACCACGTTCCAAATCATCAGATAGATTTTCAATACCCTTAATGACACTTTGCCCCTTTGTGTCATACATTTCCTTAAGCGCGACAGGATTAGTCATAAGGAAATTTGCGGGCGAAAACGCACTTGCCATCATATTGGTTACGAAATTTGCCTTGCGTTTGGTTAAATCATCAAGCCCTTCAACATTATCAACCAAAGACGAAAGCCAATTTGAAGTATGTAAATAGGTTCGACGCATAAGGTCAAACATTGGGTTTTGATCCCATTCATGTGCCTGAAATCTTTTATCGGGGAATTTTGGTAATTCTTCGCCATTCATGCGTTTTATATTATCTTGAACGCTTTGATTCCAGATTTCGATATAGCCTTCCCAAAGCTTTCTTTGGGCTTCGATATATTTTTCAGGTGTGGCAAACATTTTTGCCGAAACTTCGGCAAGATAGGGGCTAAAACCAATTGGGTCGATGCCTTTATGACGTTCGACAAATTCTTCGGTGTTTTTTGTAAGTGTTTCAGATAGGCGCGAACTTGCCGCAGTGGCCTTGCGAAGGTTTTCAGACAATTCTTCTAAATCTTCGACGCTTTGATGTGCGATGGTTTGTGCCAAATCCTCTTCTTTGGTTTCTGGCATATCTTTAATTTTTGCATTTTTCTTATGCTTAGACATGTTTCCCCTCACTTTTAATGTGCCAAATTTGAAACCAAACTTCAGCAAATTACATTTTTATACTTGAAATTGTCCCGCAAGCAGCCCATGAAAAATGTGTTTTATATTTATTCATTACTTATTTCACCATATTATCAAAAGCGCAATTGTAAAATGAAATTTATGTTCAGTGTGTCAAAATTATTATCGATTGCGACAATATGCGCGGCTTCATTTTCAATAAGTGCATGTGCGGTTTTGGATACTCGTTCAATTTCTGAATTACCTAAGAATTTTACTATGGCAGTTGAAAATGCCAAGGGTGAAGATTATCCTAAATTGGTAAATATTCCTGCAAAACCACGTGAAATGTTCAGTGATGCGCAATGGAATTTACAGCAAAAATCCCTTGAAAAAACGGGAAATATTATTGCAAGCAATCCAAATTCACGCGATTTGACTGCTGAAGAAAAGAAAACTGATTGGGCGACTGCGGCAATTGCCGATTTTGAGAGGAATCCAAAATCACAAACACCTGTGGTTACAGAAGATGCAGCGGCATGGGCGGCCCGAATGCGGGCTATTCTTGATAAAAATACTGCATTCAAAAACTGAAAAATCTTTCATTTCCAAATAAGTTAATCTAAGGACTGCATTGAGAATTTCTGCAGCCCAAATTCATAAAGGTTTATTCCCATGCGTGAGGAATTTTATAAAATAAAACGTTTGCCGCCATACGTTTTCGAACAAGTAAATAAAGTTAAGGCAAAACTACGTAACGAAGGCGCGGATATTATCGATTTTGGTATGGGTAATCCCGATTTGCCTGTGCCACAGCATATTATTGATAAATTATGCGAAAATGCCAATAAACCACGCACAAATCGATATTCTGTTTCGCGCGGTATTTTAGGGCTTCGTAAGGCGATTGCAGGTTATTATGACCGCCGCTTTGGTGTTGAACTTAATCCTGAAACTGAAGTTGTGGCAACCATGGGCTCAAAAGAGGGGTTTGCCAATCTTGCACAGGCAATTTGTGCGCCGGGTGATGTTGTGATTGCGCCAAACCCATCATATCCAATTCACGCTTTTGGTTTTATTATGGCTGGTGGTGTTATTCGCCATGTTGAAGCCCATTCACCTGAACAATATCTTTCGGGAATTGCGCGCGCTTGCCGCCATAGTGTGCCGCCGCCAATTGCAATGATTTTGTGTTATCCAGGTAATCCAACTGCGCAAGTTGTTGATTTGGATTTCTATAAAGAAGCAGTCGCAATTGCCAAAAAGCATGATTTAATAATCATTTCTGACATGGCTTATTCGGAAATTTATTTTGATGAAAACAAACCAACGCCATCAATTCTTCAAATAGAAGGGGCAAAAGATTGCACGGTTGAAATCACAACCCTTTCAAAAACCTATTCAATGGCAGGTTTTAGGGTTGGTTTTGCACTTGGTAATGACCGTATTTTGGCAGCATTAGGCCGCGTAAAATCATATCTTGATTATGGCGCATATACACCTGTGCAGGTTGCGGCAACGGCGGCACTTAATGGGCCACAAGATTGCGTTGCCGAAATGCGCGGAATTTATAAATCGCGCCGTGATGTTTTAATTGATAGCTTTGCAAATGCAGGTTGGAAAATCGACAAGCCAGAGGCTTCAATGTTTGCATGGACAGCAATCCCTGAAAAATATCGCCATTTGGGTTCGGTTGAATTTGCCAAAATGCTATTGGAAGAATGTTCAATCGCTGTTGCACCAGGGGCAGGTTTTGGTGAATATGGCGATGAGCATGTTCGCATTGCATTGGTAGAAAATGAACAGCGTATTCGTCAGGCGGCGCGTTCGGTTAAAAAGCTTTTTGTTTAATTTAAGACTGGGAATAAAATGGAACCTCTCAAGATTGGGATATTGGGTCTTGGCACTGTTGGTGGCGGGTTGTTGGAAATGGCATTGGGAAATGGCCCATTATCAAAAATGGTGGAAATTACGGGTGTAAGTGCACGCAATAAAAACCGACCACGTCCAGTTGATATTAGCAAAATCGCATGGTTTGATGATCCAAGTGAATTGGCAAAACATGAAAATGTTGATGTTGTTGTTGAATTAATGGGCGGTGCTGATGGCCCTGCATATCATGCTGTTACAAGTGCATTAAAAGCCAAGAAAAATGTTGTAACCGCAAATAAAGCAATGCTTTCTGCGCATGGTGTTGAACTTGCCAAACTTGCCGAAGAAAATAATGTTCAAATTCGTTATGAGGCGGCAGTTGCAGGCGGTATCCCAATTGTAAAAGCACTTCGTGAAGGAATGGCGGCCAATAATATCAAAAATATTATGGGCGTTATGAATGGAACATCAAATTATATCTTGACCGAAATGGCAAAAACAGGGCGTCCATTTGGTGATGTCCTAAAAGATGCCCAAGCCCTTGGCCTTGCCGAGGCTGATCCAACTTTAGATATTAATGGTGGCGATGCGGGGCACAAATTGGCGCTTTTATGTGCACTTGCGTTTAATGGTGAACCAAAATTTGAAGAAATCGAGCTTGAAGGTATAGAGCGCGTTGAACCTGTTGATCTTGAAAGCGCAAAATTCCTTGGTTTTGCAGTTAAATTGATTGCATCAGCAAGTTTGAATGATAATAAATTATCGCAATCGGTTCGCCCATCATTGGTTGCATTGGCAAATCCATTGGCGCAATTAGATGGCGCACTTAATGCAATTCTTGTTGAGGCTGAACCTGTTGGCACTTTAACTTTTATCGGTTCAGGTGCAGGGGCGGGGCCAACGGCATCTGCGGTTGCCGCTGATTTGGTTGATTTATTCTATGGCGATGCGCGCCCATTATTTGCGGGGCCAAGCATTACAAATGGTAATATCGAAATTGCGCCTAAAAAATCGCTTAATTCGAAATTTTATGTTCGCTTTACAGTTGCCGATAAACCAGGTGTTATTGCAAAAATTTCTGATACTTTGGCACGTCACCAAGTTTCAATCGAAAGCATTTTGCAAAAACCGCCAACTAAACCTGATAGTGTTGCGGTGGTTCTTACAACGCAAAAATGTGATGAAACAATATTGATTGATGCGATTGATGAATTATCAAAATATGATGAATTTGTCGGCAAGCCATTAATCATGCCAATCTTAAATTAATAGGCGCAAAATGGGCAAAGTATTGACCTTTGAAATTGAAGCTGGCGCACTTGCCGCGGTGGAAAATGCTGCAATCGCTTCATATAAATATGTAGGCTCTGGCGATGAGATAGAGGCGGATCGTGCCGCAATCGCCGCGATGCATAATACAATTGATGCAATGGCGATTAATGGTCACATTGTTTTTGGTGAAGGCGATGAATTTGAATCACCAAAATTATTTGATGGACAAAAACTTGGCGCAGGTGGTAAGGATTTTGACATTGCCCTTGATGCCATCGAAGGCACAACATTAGCGGCAAAGGCGATGCATGATGCATTATCGGTTCTTGCAATAACACCAAAGAATGGCCTTTTTCATGCACCAAATCTTTATATGGAAAAAATCGCCATTGGCGCAAATTATCCAAAAAAAATTGTTGATTTGGATAAAAGCCCACAAGAAAATGTCAAAGCATTGGCAGAATTCAAAAATGTAAGCCCATCACAAATTGGGGTTTGCGTCCTTGATAGGCCACGCCATGCAAATTTAATTGCAAGCCTTCGCGAAGTTGGTGCAAGGGTTTATCTTATCCCTGATGGTGATGTTGCGGGCGTTATTTTTACTACTAAATCAACATCTGATGTTGATATGTATATTGGCACGGGCGGTGGCCCTGCTGGTGTTTTGGCGGCGGCGGCGATTAAATGCCTTGGCGGTCAATTTGAAGGGCGATTTATAATTAAAAGTGAAAGCGATAAGCAAATTGCAATCAAATCAGGTCTTGAAAATCTAAAACAGAAATTGAGTGTTGATGATTTGATAAAAGGGCCGGTTATTTTTGCGGCATCTGGCATTACAAATGGCACTTTGTTGCGCGGTGTTCATATGCGCAATGGTGGTTATGAAACCCAATCAATGCTTTTAAATTCTGAAACCAGAAAAACGCAAAGGGTAAAAACTTTGCGCCCTTTAGATAATTAAAATGCAAAAAAAGCGCGGCATTTTTGGTTCTGCCTTGCAAAGAAATTGGCAATTAACAGAATTTGACGCGCAAATAATTCAAGAATTTATGCGAACAGGGCTTGATGTTCTTAGTTCGCAAATTTTGATTAATCGCGGCGCGCGTATTGATGAAATCCATGATATTCTTGAACCCAAATTAAAAACCCAAATGCCCGACCCCAATTGCCTTAAAGGTATGGAAGGGGCGGTAAATGCCATTATAGATGCAATAAATTCCAAAAAGCAGATTGTTATTTTTGCCGATTATGATGTGGACGGTGCAACATCAGCCGCCATTTTGCTTAGTTTATTTGAAAAACTAAATGCCAATGTTGAAGTTTTTGTTCCCGATAGAATAAAAGATGGCTATGGCCCAAATCCGCAATTGATGCGCTCAATCAAAGCAAGCGGTTGTGAGGTTTTGATAACTGTCGATTGCGGTGCCGCAGCTTATGAGGCATTACAAACCGCAAGTGAAATTGAACTTCCCACAATTGTTTTTGATCACCACCTTATGGAAGAAAACGCACCGCCTGCCTTGGCATTGGTAAACCCCAACCAATTTGGCGATAATTCAGGCTTAGGCCATCTAACTGCCGCAGGTGTTTGTTTTATGGCGGTTGTGGCGATTAATCGCGAATTGAAAAATCGCGGTTTTGAAACCAATTTCAACCCGATCGATATTCTTGATTTAGCGGCATTAGGAACGGTTTGTGATGTTGCGCCATTGCGCGGTTTAAATCGTGTAATTGTTGCACAAGGGCAAAAGATAATTTCAAAATTATCACGCATCGGCATTGCCAAACTTGCCCAAGTATCAGGCCTTAAAAAGGCAAATAATGTTTTTGCGCTTTCATGGGTTTTGGGGCCGCGGCTTAATGCAGGGGGGCGGATTGGTAATTCACGTTTTGCCACTGAAATTCTTACCACAAATGATGAAACCCGCGCCCATGAACTTGCCCTTATTTTAGAGCAATTAAACCAAGAGCGCCGCGCAATTGAACAAAGCGTACTTGAAGAAGCAATTGCAATGGTTCAAAAAACTAATCAAGAAAATGCTGGCCTTATTATTGTTGGCAAGCAAGGTTGGCACCCCGGAATTATCGGAATTGTCGCGGGAAGGCTAAAGGAAAGGTTTTCACGCCCATCAATCGTTCTTGGTTCAATTGATGAATATGATAAAATTGCCAAAGGCTCTGGGCGTTCAATAGATGGCGTCAATCTTGGCGGGCTTATAAAAGAAGCGGTAAATCGTGAAATTCTTTTATCGGGTGGTGGTCATAAAATGGCGGCGGGGCTTTCGTGTGAATTTTCAAAAATTGATGAAATACGTGAAAAGCTAAATCAATTGTTACAGACTAATGAAATCGCGGCAATTGAGAATCAAAATTATATGATTGATGCGATTATTTCGCTTGGCGCAATTAATATTGATTTGGTCGATAGACTTGATAGGATTTCACCATTCGGCGCAGGGTGGGATGAACCAAGATTTTTGCTGCAAAATATTAGAGTTGCGAAATTTGATTATCTAAATGGTGGTCATTTGCGTCTTTTTATCAAAGATGAAAATGATAATTCAATAAATGCAATATGTTTTGGCGCAAGCGGCACAAAATTGGGCGAAATATTGGTTTCAAAACAAAAAATAGATTTGATCGTTCGATTTAAACGTGATGATTTTAGGGGGGGGAATAGTGTCTCAACTGAAATTATTGACGCTTCATATGCAGTAGAAGCATAAAACCCCCTTGCGCGAAACTAATTGCCTGTTTATAGAGCGCTCCTCGACGACAAATTGAATGATTTGCTTGTTTGTGGCTCCTTCGTCTATCGGTTAGGACATCTGATTTTCAATCAGGAAAGACGGGTTCGATTCCCGTAGGAGCTGCCACTTATTTCCCTTTAAATTTAAACATTAAAACCTAAGGTTGTTACCTTGGGGTTGCTTTTGTGTTTCTGTCACAAAAGTGTCATAGAAAATTGCCAAAATTTTGTGCAATAAATTCGCTTAATCCCTATTTATAAAGGCTTTTTTACGGCGGGTGTAAAATTGTCATAACAAATTTAGATTTTATTTGACCAATCCAAATTCGGTGATAACTTTAACTTATCAGTGAGTAAGAGGGGATAATTCGCCACTGATAAGAAGCGCATCAAAAAACTAAGGTTTTGAAATGTATTCGAATTTGCTGCTTTGGTTTCCAAAACAGTAAGAGGCACAATATAATGGGGGCATAAATGGCAGACCATGAAGTAAATGACGACGTAAAAACGTTGCACTCAATGGGTTATGCGCAGGAATTAGCGCGCACGATGGGGCAATTTTCAAATTTTGCAATTTCTTTTTCAATTATTTGTATTCTTTCTGGCGGTATAAACTCGCTTGCACAGGGTACATCAGGGGCAGGCGGCGCTGCGCTTTCAATCGGTTGGATTGTTGGCGGTGCGTGTGCATTGCTTTTCTCTTTGGGTATGGCGCAGATTGCGTCTGCATTCCCAACGGCGGGCGGTCTTTATCACTGGTCATCAATACTTGGTGGTCGTGGTTGGGGCTGGGCAACGGCGTGGTTTAATCTTATTGGTTTGATTACGGTTTTGGCGGCAATTAACGTTGGTACTTATTCATTCTTTAACGGCGCATTTGGTGCGGCAGTTGGAATTCAAGCACCCGCTGATGGCGCGCCATTCTATGCAACAACCCAATTCTGGTTTGTGGCAATAATGACCGCAACCCATGCGTTGATTAATCACCTTGGTATCAAACTAACTACAAAACTAACTGACCTATCTGGTTATTTGATTTTGGGTGGTGCGGTTTTATTGGCGGGCACATTATTCTATTATGCAGGCAATGACCCAGGTGAAGTTCGTGATTTTTCACGCCTTACTTCATTCCATAATTATTCGGGTGCATCGGGTGGTGATGTATGGCCAGAAACCAAAAGCATGTTGATGATTTTTGGCCTTGGTCTATTGCTTCCGATTTATACTTTGACAGGTTATGATGCATCTGCGCACACTTCAGAAGAAACAATTGATGCGGCAAAACGCGTTCCAAAAGGCATTATTCATGCTGTTTTCTGGGCGTCTTTATTTGCTTTAATCTTCTCTTGTGCGTTTGTTTTGGCAATTCCAAATATGGATGATGCGGCGGCACAAGGTTGGAATGTATTCTTCTATGTGATGGATAAACAAGTTCCAAATGGTCTTAAAGAATTATTGTATGCTATTATTTTTGTTGCACAATATCTTTGCGGCCTTGCAACGGTTACATCTATTTCGCGTATGATTTTTGCGTTTGCACGTGATAAAGGTCTTCCTTTTTCGGCAACATTGGCAAAAGTTGATCCAAAATGGCGTTCACCTGTTGCTGCAACTTGGGTTGGTGCTGGCTTATCTGTAATCTTTGTGGCTTGGGCTGATGCTTATTCTGTTGCGGTTGCGGTTACTTCAATCACACTTTATTTGTCATATTGTATGCCAATTGCGGCAGGTCTTTTTGCCTATAATAAATCATGGAAAAAGTTTGGGCCATTTGACTTAGGGCCAAAATTCCAGATTGTTGCCGTGCTTTGTATGGTGATTGCTTGCGTAATCTTCTTTGTCGGTGTTCAACCGCCAAATGACAAAGCTTTGATGTTTATGGGCGTAATCATTGTTGTCACACTTGCGCTTTGGTTTGGCCTTGAAAGCCGCCGCTTCAAAGGCCCACCAGTTGGCGCAGACATTGAAGCACGTCAAAAAGCAATCGAAGAAGCCGAAAAAGCACTTCACAAAGCTTTGGACTAAATAAAATTAAGAATGCCGCATTGTAATTATTATAATGCGGCATTTTTATATAATAAACAAAAATAAGAGGAAAAAATGGCACGCCCAATTATAAAAAACGCCCAAGATGCGATTGATTACGTAGTTCAAAATAATATTGATAATGTGAAACTTGGAATCTTTGATGTCGATGGCGTGTGTCGCGGTAAATATCTTAATCGTGATAAATTTATTTCAGCCGTAAAAAATGGCTTTGCATTTTGCGATGTAGTCTTAGGCTGGGATAGCAATGACCAATTATATGATAATGTGAAATTCACTGGATGGCATACTGCATATCCCGATGCACCCGCAAGAATTGACCCAACAACAATGCGCCTTCTACCTGATGAAGGAAATATTCCATTTTTCATCGGCGAATTTGCCGATAAGGCCGAACCACTTTGCCCGCGCGGCATTTTAAAACGCGTTCTTAAAAAAGCCGATGATATGGGGCTTAAGGCAACAGCCGCAGCAGAATTTGAATTTTTTGTATTTGAAGAAACTCCAGATAGTGTTCGTGAAAAGAATTATAAGAATTTAAAATCACTTACACCGGGCTATTTTGGTTATTCGGTTTTACGTTCTGGTGTGCATTCTGGTCTTTATCACGACCTTCTTGAAATGTGCCGTGATATGGACATGGAAATAGAGGGTTTGCACACTGAAACTGGCCCTGGCGTATTAGAGGCGGCGATTAAGTATGACGAAGCATTAGCTGCCGCTGACAAAGCAGCATTATTCAAAACTTTCACCAAAATAATGATGCAACAACGTGGCCTTATGGCAACTTTCATGGCGCGTTGGTCTAATGAATGGCCGGGGCAATCGGGGCATTTGCACATGTCACTTGCCAAAAAAGACGGGGAGAGTGTGTTTTTTGACGAAAGCAAGGAATATGGAATGTCGGATACGATGCGTCATTTCGTGGGTGGTCAACAAAAATTATTACCCGATATTTTGGCAATGATTTCACCAACTGTAAATTCATATACGCGCCTTGTACCTGGCCTTTGGGCGCCAACTTCGGCAACATGGGGTTATGAAAACCGCACAACTGCATTGCGCGTAATAGGCGGTAATCCAAAATCACAAAGGGTTGAGGTTCGTATCGCCGCTGCCGATATAAATCCATATATCGCAATTGCCGCAGGTCTTGGGGCAGGGCTATGGGGTATTGAAAACAAAATCGAGCCAGAGGCCGCAATTTCTGGCAATGCATACGCATATGAAGAGAAAAATCCTGCGCGCCGTTTGCCAACAACACTAACTGACGCCGCATATCGCTTAATGGCATGTGAGCCAGCAAAAGAAATTTTTGGCGAAGATTTTATTGAACATTATGCCCAAACACGGATTTGGGAAGACCGCGAAGCGCGCAAAGCCATTACAGATTGGCAATTAGCACGCTATTTCGAGATTATTTAATAAGGAATTTAGGATGGGAAAAGTTGTTGGATTGGGCGTTTTCATCCGCGCCAAAGATACAAAAGCATTACGTGAATGGTATCTTGAAAATTTGGAAATTGATTTCCACCCTGATTATTTATTTACTACTTTCGTTCCAAGCGAAATGGCACGTATAAAAAATTCAGGGCAGGTGCTTTCGCTGCTTGATGAAAATTCGCCTTATTTTGAACCGTCAAAAAGTGGTTTTATGCTTAATTTGTGTGTTGATAATATTGGCTATTTTGTTGAAAAGCTAAAAGCCAATAATGTTGAAATTCTTTGGCAGGATTTAGAGAGTGAACACGGAAAGTTTGTTCATGTTCTTGATATTGAAGGCAATAAAATCGAATTGTGGCAACCTGTTTAAAAGCCGCGTAATTAATTATTGAATCAATTTGCATTTTGTTATAACAAAATCGCAAAGCAGGAGTTTTTATGTCCGAAATTATTTGTACCTCCCCAATTGATGGCTCTATTTATAATCGCCGCCCAACAATGTCAGCTAATGTAATTGATACCGCAATCGCCAATGCGCGCGTTGCGCAAAAAGAATGGCGTAATGTTGACGTGGCGACACGCGCGAAAATTGTCTATGAATTCAAAGATGCAATGCTTGCGATGGCTTCTGAAATGGTGCCAGAGATTGCATGGCAAATGGGGCGCCCTGTAAAATATGGCGGTGAATTTGGCCCAATGACCGCACGTGTAGATTTCATGAGCCAACATGCGGTGGAATATCTTTCACCATTAATTCCACCAGATGAAATGGCAGGTATTGAGCGTTATATAGCACGTGACCCACTTGGCATTGTATTCACAATTGCCCCTTGGAATTATCCATATTTAACGGCTGTTAATTCGATTATTCCTGCTTTGATTGCTGGTAATGCGGTGATTTTAAAACATGCGGCGCAAACAATTTTGGTTGGCGATAGATTTCAACAAGCCTTTGATAAAACTGGCCTTCCGAAAAATCTTTTCCAAACTTTATCTTTAAGCCATGATGATACTGGGCGTATTATTTCTTCTGGCCTTGTTGATTTAGTATGTTTCACAGGTTCAACCGCTGCAGGGCAGGTTATTGAGCGCGCAGGGGCAGGCACATTCACCAATATCGGCCTTGAATTAGGCGGCAAAGACCCCGCCTATGTTCGCGCCGATGTTAAACTTGAACATGCAATTGAAAATTTAGTTGATGGTGCATTCTATAATAGTGGTCAATGCTGCTGCGGTATTGAGCGTATTTATGTTCACGAAAGCCAATATGATGCGTTTGTTGATGGCTTCCAAGCATTAACAAGCCAATATGTTTTGGGTAATCCATTGGATGAGGCCACAACACTTGGCCCAATGGCGCAATCCAAAACTGCCGATATTGTTCGTGCGCAAACAGCACAGGCTTTGTCAAAAGGTGCAAAAGCCTTAATTGATACTTCAAAATTCAAAGCCGATATTGGCTCTGGCACTTATCTTGCGCCGCAAATTTTGGTGAATGTTGATCATTCAATGAGTGTTATGAACGAAGAATCATTTGGCCCAGTGGTTGGCATTATGAAAGTTTCATCAGATGAAGAAGCAATCAAATTAATGAATGATAGCCAATATGGCCTTACTGCATCAATTTGGACAACTGATATTGCGGCGGCGAAATCAATCGGGCAGCAAGTCGAAACGGGAACTATTTATGCCAATCGCTGTGATTATCTTGACCCTGCCTTAGCTTGGACAGGTGTGAAAGATACAGGCCGCGGCGCGACATTATCAAAAATTGGCTATGAGATGTTGACAAGGCCAAAATCATTCCATTTGAGAAGTGTGTAGTTTTATCCTCCCATGCAAAGCATAGCTTTGCAGGGGAGGTGTCACCAAAGGAGACTGAGGGGGCAATACAATCGTCGTCCCCCCTCAGTCACGATAAATCGTGACAGCTCCCCCGCTTCGCAGGGGAGCATTTTAAGAGGAATAAAAATGAATTTAGTAGGAAATTGGAATTATCCAACTGCGGTGAAGTTTGGTGCGGGTCGCATTTCTGAACTATCTGCGCATTGCAAAGCATTGGGCATGAATGCGCCATTAATTGTTACTGATAATGGCCTTGTAAATCTTCCGATGATTAAGGATGCATTAGCGGCGCTTTTAAATGATGGCTTAAAAGCCGCAGTATTTTCAGATGTTCGCCCAAACCCTGTTGGCGAAAATGTTGATGCAGGTGTTGCAGCTTTCAAAGTGGGAAACCATGATGGCGTAATCGCATTTGGCGGTGGTTCGGCATTGGATGTGGGTAAGGTTATTGCTTTCATGTCTGGTCAAACCCGCCCATTATGGGATTTTGAAGATGTTGGCGATTGGTGGACGCGTGCCGATGTTAACGGTATAGCCCCAATTATCGCAGTTCCAACAACTTCTGGCACAGGTTCAGAAGTTGGGCGGGCAGGGGTGATAACTGATGTGTCAAATCACACTAAAAAAATCATCTTCCACCCAAAAATCATGCCAAGCATTACGCTTTGTGACCCTGCTTTAACAATTGGTTTGCCACCAAAAGTAACTGCGGCAACTGGTATGGACGCTTTATCACACCTTTTAGAGGCTTATTGTGGCCCATTCTATCACCCACAAGCTGATGGTATTGCCATTGAAGGCACACGCCTTGTTAAAGAGAATTTGGTTGAAGCCACAAAAAATGGCACAAATATCGAAGCACGCGCCCAAATGATGGCGGCGGCAATGATGGGCGCAACGGCATTCCAAAAGGCACTTGGCGGTATGCATGCAATGGCGCATCCAATTGGCGCGGTATTTGATGCCCATCACGGCCTTATTAATGCGGTGGTTATGCCATATGTTTTGAAATTTAACCGCAGTACAATTGAAGCCCGTATTTCCCGCCTTGCGGCATATTTGGGCCTTGATGCTTCGTTTGATGCGTTTCTAAATTGGGTATTAGAATTACGTTCAACCTTGGAAATTCCGCATTCATTAGCCGAAATTGGCGTTGATATTGCGCGTATTGATGAATTGGCGAAAATGGCAATTGCCGATCCATCGGCGGGGGGTAATCCAATCGCGCTGACAATTGAAAATGTCACGCCTTTATTCAAAGATGCAATTGAAGGAAATTTATAATTTTAAGCCCGCCTAAAAAGCGGGCTTAATTTTTTTTCACATTATGGATTTGCGCATTGTTATAAGGCAATTGGCCTGTTATTAATTGATCATGAAAAAACTTATATTATCATTATTTGCAATTTTCTGTGGCTTTGCATTTTCTATTACGCCTGCAAGCGCGCAATATTCAGAGATAAGCAAGGCACAAACTGGCCTTAGGAAAACCCCACTTTCAATCGTAAGTATGAGTGGGAAACACGAATTTACCGTTGAAATTGCCGATACATTCGCAAAGCAGGAAATTGGCCTAATGTGGCGCACGCAAATGGCGGATAATGCGGGCATGTTATTTGATTATTCAAAAACACCACACAAAATGGCATTTTGGATGCGTAATACCGTAATACCACTTGATATAATTTATATTAGCCCAAAAGGTAAAATCGTTAGCATTTCGGCAAATGCAATTCCATTTGATGAAACCCCATTATGGTCAAACGGAATAGCCGCAGGTGTTCTTGAAATTAATGGCGGCCTTTCTAAAAAACTTGGCATACGAGTTGGTGATTATGTTTATCACCCAATTTTCAAAAATGCGCGCAAGTGAAAAAAGTATGCTTTTTGCTGTAATCTTTGCACAAAGCTTATTGAGTTCGTGCGAAAATTATATATAAGCGCACCACCTGTCGGGGAGTAGCTCAGCTTGGTAGAGCATCTGGTTTGGGACCAGAGGGTCGTAGGTTCGAATCCTGTCTCCCCGACCATTCATCTGAATGGAAATATTGGTAAAAATAAAGTAGGTATCGGTTTCGAACCTACTTTTTTTATTGGCCAAATTTGCGTTGCAAATTTTCGGCGCGGTTCGAACCCTATCTCCCCGACCATTCATCTGAATGGAAATATTGGTAAAAATAAAGTAGGTTTCGGTTTCGAACCTACTTTTTTTATTGTCTAAAATTGCCTGAAATAAAGATCAGTAATAAAAATTCTAATCCCAATTAACATCTTATTTAAGAAAATCATGTGAATGATTTAGAGTAGGGGAGAATTTCAATGCGGATGCGTGCGCTTTTTTTATTAGTGGCTGGTTTCAGTAGCTTTATCTTGACTGCTTGTGCAGGCGGTGGCGGCGGTGGCGGTACAATTGTAAGCCCACCACCAGTTTCACCACCACCACCTCCTCCTCCTCCGCCACCACCACCTCCGCCGACACCAGTTGCAGGGGTTGATTATCCGTCACCAACTTCTTCGGAATTTACGCGTTCATGGGGGCTTAATGCGATTGGTGTTCAAACCGCATGGGCAAGGGGTGCTTATGGTAATGGAATTGCGGTTGGTGTTGTCGATACTGGCGTTGACCCAAATGCAACAGAGATAAGCGCCAATCTTCGATTTAATAAGGATATGGTGACTTCGCGAACCAC
This sequence comes from uncultured Caulobacteraceae bacterium, assembly GCA_964557085.1. Lineage (GTDB taxonomy): Bacteria > Pseudomonadota > Alphaproteobacteria > Caulobacterales > Aquidulcibacteraceae > Pseudaquidulcibacter. The sequence continues at coordinate 3,819 of CAZKYS010000005.1, read as the reverse complement.
GGCAACCGATTGGTCAACTAGTCTTACAGAAAATGGAGAAAAAAAATCTAACCCACAACGACACGGCACGGGAGTATCAGAATTCATTGGAGGTGTATTCAATGGAACTGGAACGGTAGGAGTTGCCTTTAAATCCAGCATTTTGTCTTATCAAGTAAATAATGATGGAACATGTATTTTGACTAAAGATTGCTCTATGGGCGAAAGCCTAATTTCAAAAGCAGTCGATCAAGCTATTGCAGATGGAGCAAAAATCATAAATTTTTCCTTAGGTTCTGGAACTGACCCAACAGGACCATTATTTGAGCAGGCACTTTTGAGGGCTACAAACGCGGGTATTATTGCGGTAATTGCCTCTGGCAATGAAAGCCTTGCCGAACCTGGTTGGCCCGGGAAATTTGCAAGCGACCCGCGATTTAAAGGCCGAATAATCATAGTTGGGGCTGTTGATTATCAAAATAAGATGCCAGATTTTTCAAATAAAGCAGGAACTTATGGTAATTATTATATTAGCGCACCTGGTACCTCTACTAGAGACCCAAACGATACTACTGGTAAAACATTCCTAAATGGCGCTAAACTAATTACTGATTGTACTAGTGATGGCTGTTGGATAACTTCGGGTACATCTGATGCTGCGCCGCATGTTGCGGGGGCATTGGCATTGGTTTTACAAGCTTTCCCAAATCTTACTGTTGATCAAGCAATTTCACTAATAATGACAACTGCAACAGATATTGGCGCAACTGGAATTGATACAACCTATGGCGTTGGCTTCCTGAACCTTGCAAAGGCATTTGCGCCAGTTGGTCTTACGACAACAAGCCTTGATAATGGAATGATGATAAGCATTAATGATTTTAATGCGGTTTCGGGTGCATCATTTGGTAATGCATTTCAAAATTCAGACCTAGAAACTGGGGTTTTGGATTCGTATGGTCGTAGCTTTAATATTAATCTTGGACATAGATTTGTAACACAAAAGACCCAATTATTCGCTGGTGGTCAATTAAACCAAATGAATTCACAAAGCATTATGACTTCAAATGGTTATTATTCCTTCACGCCAAAATTTGCAGATGCAAAAGCATGGGGCAAAACTTCTGCCGATGAAAATATCGCAAGTATTTCGGCAATTAATGAAATTGGCGAAATTGGAAATTTGGGCAATTTAAAAATTGCCTATGGTATCAATTCAGTTTCACTATTATCGCAAACCCAAAAGCCAATGAATGAGTTTGAAAAATTTGGTATTCACGCTTTAAATGCATCAAACTCAAATATTGGTATTGGTTTAACAAAGGGCGCATTTGGAATTAATTTTATAAATTCGAAAGCAAATGATAATTCTTATGGTGTATTATCAAGAAATCAAACCAATACATCATCAATAGAATTCGGCGTTAAAAATCCAAAATTTGGAATTGATTTTGAACTTGGGCAAATGAATGAAGATGGTAAAGCGTGGGGAACAAGATTTGCCAATTCAAATGGACAAGCTAGTGCAAAAACGAAATTTGTTGGCTTTGATGCTTCTTTTAGACCACAAGCAAATTATTTGATTGATGTGCGTGCCCAATTTGCAAAAATGCAAGATGCCAATTTAGGTTTTGTTTTTGACCAAACACAAACTGTGCGTGCGAATGCCTTTGGCGTAAATTTATATAGATTTGATGAAAATGGTAATTGGCGCTTTGGGTTTGAACAACCAATGCGAAATTATTCCGGTGCATTAAATTATAATTTTGCTGACCCTTATAGCGATTGGCTTGCGCCGCAAACACATTCATTACGTAATATTTCGCTGGTTCCTGATGGTCGTGAAACACGCTTTACGTTTGCGCGTGATTTGCACCTTGATGATAATTCCAATTTATCATTTGGAATTGGTCAAATAAGTGAAGCAGGACATTCTAAAGAAAGTTCAAAAATTTCACATATCTTCATAAGAGGCGCGCGTAAATTTTAGGCAAAAAAAATATAAATTAGTTTTAATATATTGTTTTATAATATATATTGCAAAAAAATATTTGTTGTATAATTTGCGCAACTTAATGCGAAAATTAGGGCACAAACCAAATTGCAAACTATAATGATTTATGGAAAAACTGGGCAATTGTCACAATGCCTTGTAAGTAACGCATTCAAATATGGATTTAGGCCTATAATTATAGGCCGTCCAGAAAGCCGTATTGATGATTTTGCTTCAATTGCCAAAAAAATAAAAGAATATAAGCCAGATATTTTTATTAATGCATCCGCTTATAATGATGTTAATGGCGCACAAAATGATATTGAAAGTGCGCAAACGGTGAACTCACAAGGGCCAGCTTTAATGGCGCGTGCTGCACAGCTTGCGAATATTCCGATAATTCATATTTCAACGGATTATGTCTTTTCCGGAGAAAAAAATATTCCTTATACAGAAGATGACGAAGCAAGCCCAATTAATGAATATGGAAAAAGCAAATTCCAAGGTGAAATAAGCGTTGCCAAAGAAACGCAAAATTATGCAATAATTCGAACATCATGGGTTTTTTCACAATTTTCAAAAAACTTCATGAAAACAATTCTTGAAAAAGCCAAGAATGATAATTCGCCAATGCATTTTGTTAATGACCAATATAATATCCCAACTTCGGGTCTAAGCTTGGCAAGGAATATTTTACAAATTGCAAAAAAGCTAATCAATGAGCCAGAGAATAAAGAAATAAGGGGAATATTTCATATATCTTCTTTAGGTATTGCAAGTAGGGCAGATTATGCAAAATACATTTTCCTAAAAGCTAAAGAATATAATTTGCCATATTGCGAAGTAATACCGGTTGAAAGTTCATTCTTCTCATCAGCGGTGAAAAGGCCCAAATATAGCGCATTAGATTCAACAAAAATTACCAAAACATTCAATATTGAACTTAAAAATTGGCGTGATGAAATTGATGAAGTTTTCGAGCTTAATTATAAAAATAAAAAAACTTAGTTTCTTTGATAAACATCTTGATATCTAACAATATCATCTTCACCTAAATAATCGCCAGTTTGCACTTCGATAATTACAACTGGTAAATCAGTATTATTCTCAAGCCGATGTTTGACACCAATTGGAATATATACAGATTCATTTGTATAAAATGATTTGGTTTCTTCACCCAATGTTACTTGCGCGATACCTTCAACTACAACCCAATGCTCTGCGCGGCGCAAATGTGATTGCAAGCTAAGTGATGCACCAGGTTTTACAAAAATGCGCTTCACTTGGAAACCATCACCAATTACCAAAGATTCCAACCAACCCCAAGGGCGATGTTCTTTTGGGAAGGCGGTTGCCTGGCGTTTTGATTTTTGACTTAAAGCACTTACAGCCTCTTTTACTCGTTGGCTTTGTGATTTTTTTGAAATTACCACAGCATCAGGCATTGCGATTGCGATTATATCCTCTAATCCAATGCCAACAATTTCAAGTTCAGAAGATTCTGATCTTAGCAAAGTATCTTTGCAATCAATTGAAGTGGCGCCATCTGAACAAACATTGCCGTTTTCATCTGGTTTTGATTCTGCCCATACAGCCGCCCAACCGCCAAGATCGCTCCAACCATCATTAAATGGCATAGCGTAAACATTATCGGATTTTTCCATAATTGTATAATCAATAGAATTACCAATTATTCGCGCCCATATATCGGCGTCAAATCTTGTAAAACCTATATCTTCTTTTCTATTTTCAAGTGATCTTGAAACTTCATCCAACATTTGCGGCGCATGTTTTTTAAATGCTTCCTTCATTACCGAGGCTTTGAAAAGGAAAATTCCCGCATTCCA
>CAZKYS010000004.1:0-47918 GCA_964557085.1 uncultured Caulobacteraceae bacterium | reverse complement strand
CGCCACCCAAACCAAATAAGGTAAAGATAGACCAACTGCTATATGCAGCATAATATACCAAACCAAACCTCCAAAAAGGACAGAAGAAAATAACAACCGTCCATATTGGCATAGTTTACAGGCCTTGGCCATTTGCTACGCTCCCAAAGATGTTTGAATTAATCCAATTGAATCAATTCAAAAAACATCAAAAACTTGCTTCTGCTAGAGGCATAAAGCGCAATGCGCAACCCCTTTTTGAAGCATTAAAACTTTAGTTTTGCACTTTGATTTTTATAAAATCACTCCTCATCTTTATATTGATAGGAAATGATTTCATTTAAAAAAGGTGCATCATCTATATCATCTTCGGTTCGCAAACATGACCATTGATTTATATGATCAAGATATGCAATCCGCCCCTCCACACCGAATTGAACCACTGGCTCAATTGTTTCAGGTCTATCAAAAGCGCCTATCGCAATTGCAAGACCATCTGGTGCTTCGTATGTCAAAGGTGTTCCGCATTTTTCGCAAAAACCCCGTTTAACAAGGTTAGAGCTTTGAAAGCGGTTTGGTTCATTTGACCATATTACACTAGCCCCACGAACCGACACCAATGGCGCAAAGAAATTTCCAAACGCCTTTTGACACATTCTACAATGGCAAATTGAAGCCTTCCCCAATTCACCCTTTATTTCAAAGCGGATATTGCCACATTGGCATCCGCCCTTCATTCTATTCCGCCGCCAAATTTGCGCCCATTACGTGCGGTTTATTGGCACGATAAGCATCAATTTTAGCCTCAATTTCATGGCGGAAATTCCAAATCAAACCTTGGATAGGCCATGCAGCAGCGTCACCAAGTGCGCAAATTGTATGCCCTTCGATTTGTTGGGAAACTTGTAATAATAAATCAATTTCGCGATGTTCCGCTTGACCTTTAACCATGCGTTCCATCACGCGCCACATCCAGCCAGTGCCTTCACGACATGGGGTGCATTGACCGCATGATTCATGCTTGTAAAAATAAGATAAACGCGCAATTGCCGCAACTAAATCAGTTGATTTGTCCATAACAATTACCGCCGCAGTTCCAAGGCCAGATTTCAACGCACTTAATGAATCAAAATCCATCAATACGGTTTCTGCCATTTCAGCCGTAATCATACGAACTGATGAACCGCCAGGGATTACAGCTTTCAAATTACCCCAACCACCACGAATACCGCCGCAATGATCTTCAACAAGTTGTTTGAATGGAATAGACATTGCCTCTTCAACGTTACATGGCTTGTTTACGTGACCAGAGATTGAAAATACTTTTGTACCAGTATTATTTGGGCGACCAATCGCCGCAAACCATGCCGCGCCACGGCGCAAAATAGTTGGCATAACCGCAATTGATTCAACGTTATTAACAGTTGTTGGGCAACCATAAAGACCCGCATTCGCAGGGAATGGTGGTTTCAAACGTGGTTGACCTTTTTTGCCTTCCAAAGATTCAATCTGTGCAGTTTCTTCGCCGCAGATATATGCACCCGCACCGTGAGAAACATGAAGGTCAAAATCCCAACCATGTTTGTTGTTTTTACCAATTAATTTGGCTTCATAGGCCTGCTTGATTGCCGCCTCAAGAATTTCGCGTTCATAAACATATTCGCCGCGAATATAAATATATGCCGTATGCGCTTGCATTGCGAATGATGCGATTAATGCACCCTCAATAAGCAAATGCGGATCATGGCGCATGATTTCGCGGTCTTTACATGTACCAGGTTCAGATTCATCGGCATTAATAAGCAAATAATGCGGTCTATCTTTCACTTCTTTCGGCATGAAAGACCATTTCAATGCAGTTGGGAAACCCGCACCACCACGACCACGAAGGCCAGATGCCTTACCCTCAGTGATAATCCAATCACGTCCGGCATCAATAATATCTTTTGTGCCATTCCATGCGCCGCGTTTAACCGCACCTTCAAGACCCCAATCTTGTAGCCCATAAAGGTTTAGGAAAATCCTGTCTTTGTCTTCTAATATTCCGACCATATTATTTTGCCTTTTCAGGAAGGTTTGGAATTTTTATTTTTTTTGCCAATGAGCCGTCATAAAGTGATGGGTCAAGCAATGTTGTTGGCCCACCTTCTGGCGCAGATTTTTGACGCCCAATTGCAGAACCAGGTTTAACTTCTTTGCCAGCTTCTAAATCGTCAAAGATTTTATTGAAACTATCAGCATCTAAATCTTCATGGTAATAATCATGGATTGCAACAACAGGCGCATTGGCACACGAACCAAGGCATTCCATTTCTTCCCATGAAAACTTGCCATCCGCAGTCACATGATGATGATCACCGATACGGTTTTTGCAAATTTTGATAATTTCGCCAGAACCACGCAACATACATGGGGTTGTGCCACATACTTGGAAGTGAACTTTGCCAACTGGCGCAAGGTGGAACATTGTATAGAATGTTGCAACTTCAAGAACGCGAATATCGGGCATTCCCAATTGTTCGGCAATCGCCTCTATAGCTTTTTGCGAAACCCAACCTTCTTGCTTTTGTGCAAGCCAAAGAAATGGGATAACTGCCGAACGTTTACGTTCAGGCGGATATTTTGCAAGCCAAAAAGCACATTTAGCCTCTGAATCTTTTGACCAAGCAAAAGATTTTGGCTGTACTTCTTCTGGTGCTAAACGACGAACCGACATTTAGTTTCTCACTTTATAAAATCAACAGATGCGATTTTACCATTTTCAATGGTATAAACCGCGATTACTTCAAATGGTTCCGCTTCAGGTGAGCGCATAACTTTTTCATGATCAAGCACTTTATTGCCAATCACAAAACGCCCCAAAAGCTCAACTTTGTTTTGTGGGAATTGTGCGAACACGCCGCCCATACGTTCTTTATACGCCGCAATACCTTTTAAATTTGGCTCTTCGCGCAAATTGGCAATTGACATATCATCCGCATAAAAAGATACGTGCGCATCCAAATTTTGGGAATTATATGCATCCAATTGTCCTTGGGCGATTGCGGCATAATCCATTATCTATCAATCTCCCCGAACACGATATCAAGTGTACCGATGATTGCAGATACGTCAGCCAATAAATGGCCTTTTGACAAATGCTCTAAAGCCGCAAGATGTGGATAACCAGGGGCGCGAATTTTCGCTTTATATGGTTTATTTGTGCCATCAGAAACTAGATAAACCCCAAACTCACCCTTTGGCGCTTCAACACAAGCGTATGCTTCGCCCGCAGGAACTTTGAAGCCTTCAGTGTAAAGTTTGAAATGGTGGATAAGACCTTCCATTGTTGCCTTCATTTCATTACGGCGCGGCGGCGCAAATTTTGAGTTTTCAGGCAATACAGGGCCAGCAGGCATCATTTTAATGCATTGTTTGATGATTTTTACAGATTCGCGCATCTCATCCATGCGGCAAAGATATCTATCATAACAATCGCCATTTTTGCCAATTGGAATATCAAAATCTAATTCATCATAGATTTCATAAGGCTGTGATTTACGCAAATCCCACGCAATGCCAGAACCACGAACCATAACGCCCGAGAAGCCCCAATCAAGAATTGTTTTCTTATCAACAACACCAATATCAACATTACGTTGTTTGAAAATGCGGTTGTCAGTAATCAAACCCTCAATTTCATCACAAACAGTAAGGAATGGGTCGCACCAATCATAAATATCCTGAATAAGTTTTTCAGGTAAATCTTGATGAACACCACCAGGGCGGAAATAATTTGCGTGCATACGTGCACCGCAAGCGCGTTCATAGAAAACCATCAATTGTTCGCGCGCCTCAAAACCCCAAAGTGGTGGGGTTAATGCGCCAACGTCCATTGCCTGTGTGGTTACGTTAAGCAAATGGTTTAAAATACGGCCAATTTCAGAGAATAATACGCGAATGAATTGTGCACGGCGCGGAACTTCAATTCCTGTCAATTTTTCAATCGCAAGACAGAATGCATGTTCCTGATTCATCGGTGCAACATAATCAAGGCGATCAAAATAAGGGATTGCCTGATAATATGTTTTATATTCAATTAGTTTTTCAGTACCACGATGCAAAAGACCGATATGTGGGTCAACACGTTCAACAATTTCACCATCAAGCTCAAGAACAAGACGTAACACGCCGTGTGCCGCAGGGTGTTGCGGACCAAAATTGATATTGAAATTACGCTTGCCAGGTTCTTTTACAAGATCCTTGACTTCGTCGTAAGATTTACTGTCCAAAATAGTGTTTGCCATTATTTTGCACCTTCTTGTTTTTGTGCTTTCTCATCACCCGGAAGCATATTCTCCCACGGGCTTAAGAAATCAAAATTACGGAATTCTTGAACCAATTTAACAGGTTCATAAATCACACGTTTTTGCTCTTCATCGTAACGAACTTCTTGATATCCAGTAAGCGGGAAATCTTTACGAAGTGGATGACCTTCAAAGCCATAATCAGTTAGAATACGGCGCAAATCAGGGTGATTTTCAAACAAAACGCCATACATATCGAAAACTTCGCGTTCAAACCAATTTGAAACAGGCCAAATTACAACAGAACTTTGAATGCTTTGTCCATCTTTAATCGCCGTTTTCACACGAACACGAATATTATTATTCATTGATAAAAGATGATAAACAATCTCAAATCTTTGTGCATTTGCAGGATAATCAACCGCAGTAATATCAACCAAGGTTGAAAAACCTTCAATAGTTTGAAGATTCTTTAAAACTGAAATAATTTCAGAGGATTCAACAATAATGTTAAGTTCTGAATTTAAGATTTCAGCAGATGAAACACCAGTAACTTTTGAAACGCGAACCGCAAGTTCAGAAAGTTTTGCAATTTGTTTTTCGAAAATTTCTTGCTTCATCTTTCAATCGTCCCTTCACGGCGGATTTTCTTTTGAAGCTGTAAAATGCCATAAACCAATGCCTCAGCAGTTGGTGGACATCCTGGAACATAAACATCAACAGGAACAACACGGTCACAACCACGAACCACTGAATATGAATAATGGTAATAACCACCACCATTCGCGCACGAACCCATTGAAATTACATAGCGCGGGTTTGGCATTTGATCATAAACTTTACGAAGCGCAGGCGCCATTTTATTGGTCAAAGTGCCAGCAACAATCATAACATCAGATTGGCGCGGCGAAGCACGCGGCGCAAAACCAAAACGTTCAACATCATAACGTGGCATTGCGGCATGCATCATTTCAACAGCACAACAAGCAAGACCAAATGTCATCCACATAAGGGAACCAGTACGCGCCCAAGTCACCAAATCTTCAGAACCAGCGACAATAAAGCCTTTATCCGCAAGCGCATCAGAAACACCAGTAAAAAATGGATCATCAGGCTTAACTAAAAAGCCATTTTCAACCCCTGCATATGATGGTGGTTTAATTATTCCCATTCTAATGCACCCTTCTTCCACTCATAAATAAAGCCAATTGTCAAAACGCCCAAAAATACCATCATAGAAAAATAGCCAAATGCACCAAGGTCACGCAAAGCCAAAGACCAAGGGAAAAGGAAGGCAACTTCAAGGTCGAAAATAATGAATAGAATCGATACCAAATAGAATCGAACATCAAACTTCATACGGGCGTCATCAAAGGCGTTAAACCCGCATTCATAGGCAGACATTTTCTCAGGATCAGGCGATGAAGGTGCAAACAACCAGTTCGCAACAATGAATACAACCCCAATAACTAGGGCAATTCCCATAAAAATGATGACCGGTAGATATTCTAATAAGAAATCTGAACTAGCCAATCCGGGCGCTGCAACTAATAAAGCCATTATTCCCTCTAAGACAATTTGATTACGTATATCACGCAATTTTAAATGGCTCTAGCTTGGTTGTGTAATAGTTGCAATCCAAAGCGGCAGAAATCATCAAAAATATTAGCATATTTATTCATCTTTAAGCACGCAAACATCAATTTTTAGACTTTGGTATATTAGCTTTTTATGGGGAATGGCTATTTCAAAATTATAACACCTGATTTTTACGTCAAATTCACATTTTAAAGTTATTGATTGATAAAGTGGCACGATTAATGAACAGCGAAACAAATTCCAATAATTTTTATAATTACGGCGATAAATTGACTAAGAATCAAACGCTTGATTTTGCCCAAGATAAAAGCGCCAATTATAATTCAAAAGATTTGATAAATTCGCTTTGGGATGCGGCCTTCATAGGCATGGTTGTTCTTGTGATTTTGATACACACTTCAACCCCTGTTTCAATGGTATTAAAGGCCACAAACGGCGTCTCGCCGCCAATTTTGGGTGCTATTTGGTATCTTTGCGGACTTATGGGCCTTGTAATCGCCTTCACAAGACCGATGGATATAATCAAATGCGCCATATATGGTTGGCCATTCGTTTTGATTAATATTTGGGTGTTTGCATCGGTAACATGGTCCATATCTTCATCAGATACATTTAAAGCCGCAATGCTTTTAACCATGAGCCAAATGACCGCTTTTGCTTTGGCAGCGCGTTATTCATGGTTTCAATTGATTCGACTGACCACAATAATCCTTACAAGCCTTATTTTTCTTTCCGTAATTCTTGCCGTGGCAATTCCAAAACTTGGGCAAATGCAAACAATTTACCCAGGTGCATGGTCAGGACTTTGGACTGAGAAACAAGGCTTGGGCTTTGCATCAACAATACAGGTTATTTTTGCAATTGTTCTTGGGGTTTATTATCCCAAATACCGTATGTGGTTACTTGCTGCCCCACTTGGTATAATCGCCATTTTTGGAACAGAAGGCAAAACTGCGTTGATTATGATAATTTACGCAATAGGTGCAATAACTGCATCAAAAGCCATGCAGCTTGAATTACGATTATCGTTAATACTTGCGCTTATCGGCGTTGTTTTTGCAACTTTAATCGGCACTTTTATTGTAGCAAACCCTGATTTGATTTTTAAACTTACCGGTAAAAGCAATGACCTAACGGGGCGTAAAGAAATATGGGAAGGAATTGATTTTCTTATACAACAGAGGCCAGATAAAGGATGGGGCTATGGCGTTATTTGGAATGATACTACAAGCCTGACCTCACCCTATCAATGGATTGCACAAATCGCAGATTTCAAGCCTGCGAATGCCCATTCAAGCTATCGTGAAACTTTGCTTACACTTGGCAAATATGGGCTTTACCTACTTGTTTTAGCACTTGGTAAGACAATGTTTGATGCAGTTATTTTTATTCGCACCAAGCCGGTGGGCGCTGCTTTATGCCTTGGTGCAATTGGCTCGCTTATAACTATATCTTTTACTGAAATGGTGTTTTTAGGGCGTATGGATTTATATTGGTTATTGGTCGTGATGATTGGAACCAAACTTGCACTTCCGAATGATGAATATCAGGAAAATCATGGTAATTCACAAGAAATCCAAACGCCAAAAATTAAAACGGAAGTTTTCACTTATCAAAAGTAGATATATAGCAAAAAAGCCACCCATTGGGTGGCTTTTTGTTTTTGAAATGGCGCGAGCACCGATTAATAATAAACCGGAGCGAACGACAATCAAAATCATAAAGATTTTGAATGGCGCGAGCGACGGGGCTCGAACCCGCGACCCTCGGCGTGACAGGCCGATACTCTAACCAACTGAGCTACGCCCGCGCAACTTCAAATATCAAGTAATTGATGGTGCTTGATAGCGCCTTGTGAATAATAATCAACCCATAAAGGTCAATGATTTTCACATCAATCACAGTATCTTGAAAATGGTGGGCGATGACGGGTTCGAACCGCCGACCCTCTCGGTGTAAACGAGATGCTCTTCCAGCTGAGCTAATCGCCCAATTTCAAGGTGGACGCTTCTTAGCCTAGCAAAAAAAAAATTGAAAGTGCAAATGCCAGTTCTTTGCAGTGCAAATTTCAGCAAATGCAACTTTACAGCAAAAAGCCCCCAAAATATGGGGGCTTTTCAATTGTGTTATTTTTCTTTTGCTGCATCCCAATCATAAGGATCAACTTTTTGCCCCATAAGGCCTTTGAAGAAATCTATATAATCACGCAAAACGTCACCAAAAAATCCATATCCGTGCTTATAAGGCTTATCAACACCTATTGCGATTGTTTGGTCGGCTTCTTGTTTCCATGTTCCAAACATTTTATCCCATAATGGCATAAGGCCAAAATTATATACACCGCCACTTATATCAAGTTCATGATGTTTACGGTGATGATTTGGTGACTGGAAGAGCCATTTGCCAAACCAACCATAATCAGTATCGATATTTGAATGCTGTAACATACCAACAATTGTTACCAACAGATTCACCCAAATCATGGCAGAGGTTGATGCACCCAATATTGCCATTGGTAAATTGATTATAAAAATCGCAACAAATGAAACTGGATGCTGGCGCATTGTTGTTACCATGCAAAAATCTTCTGCTGAATGGTGGAAGCGGTGAAATACCCAAAAATATTTTGTATGCTCAATACGGTGATCCCAATAATCGCAAAGCGTATAAAGAACATAAAATAAAGGGATTTGTGCATATATTGGTAATTGCGAAAGCCCTTTTGCAAACGGAAATATACCAACTAAATGGGCATTAATCCATTTACCAATAATCATCGCCAAGCCAAAGGTAAGAATTAATTTTACAATATTATAAATTTGCAATTGCGAATAAGCAAGGCAAGCCAAATCAAGCTTTATTGATTCTGTTCGTGCAAATAAAATCCGATAAAGCGATGATTTTTTCCAACCTGTAAAGATTGCTTCAACCGCAAAAGCCGCAGGAAATAATACGAACATCACAAGATAGGCATTATAAAATCTATCATGAATATTATGCACAGTTTTTGATAAGCCAAATAGTTTGACCTCGAAATCATCAGGCAAATGCTTATTAATTTGCCCCATTAAAAACAAAGAAAGCGCAAGATAAATTGCAATTCCAATTAGGCCAATCGCAATTACCGTAACTGAAATTTTGCTTTTATTTGGTGCATCAGCAACCAAATTATCTATTTGTGAAACATTAATTGAGTTCATTTGGCCCCATTCCCCGTAAATATTGTTCTTTGCGCAATATTTATGCCAAATGTTTTAATTTTAAGTGTTCGCATATGAAAAAGGCGGGCATTAAGCCCGCCTATTTTAATTAATGGGTAACATTACCCTCAGAAGTGCCAGGATTTGCCATTCGTGACCGAAGCGCCGCCTCTTGATCTTCATTTGTCCATTCAATTGGGGTGACATTTCGAACCAATGCATGCGCCAAAACTTCGTCTGCACTTGAAACAGGAATGATTTCCATTGCTTCTTTCACATTATTTGGAATATCGGCCAAGTCCTTTTCATTATCTTTAGGGATAAGAACTTTGGTAACCCCTGCCCGCAATGCAGCCAAAAGTTTCTCTTTTAAGCCACCAATTGGCAATACACGCCCGCGTAAAGTAATCTCACCCGTCATTGCAACTTTGCGTGATACAGGAATATCAGTCAAAAGACTTACAATTGCCGTCATCATCGCAATACCCGCTGATGGGCCATCTTTTGGCGTTGCCGCTTCTGGAACGTGGACGTGAATATCGGTTTGATCAAACAAAGTTGGGCGAATACCAAATTTTGGCGCCAAAGCACGAACATAAGAAGATGCCGCTGAAATTGATTCTTTCATCACATCTTTTAGATTACCAGTAACAGTCATACGACCTTTGCCATACATTTGAATTGCTTCGATACTTAATGTATCGCCGCCAACCTCTGTCCATGCAAGGCCAGTTACAACGCCAACCTGATCATGTTCTTCAATTTCACCAAATTTATATTTTGGAACACCCGCGAATTCAGCAATATTATCGCCATTAACAATGACTTTTTCTGATTTCTTAAGTGAAATTTCGCGAACCGCTTTGCGCGCAAGATTAGCAATTTCACGTTCAAGTGAGCGAACACCCGCCTCGCGCGTATAATTTCTTATAAGCGCCAATAAAGCGCCATCTTCAACCTCAAATTCTGTAGGATTTAATCCATGGTCTTTGATTTGTTTTGGCAAAAGGTGGCTTTTACAAATCTCAAGTTTTTCATCTTCAGTATAACCAGCAAGACGAATAATTTCCATTCTATCAAGCAATGCCTGATGGATGTTCAATGAATTTGCTGTGGTTATAAACATTACATTTGATAAATCATAATCAACTTCAAGATAATGATCATTAAATGTGTTATTTTGTTCAGGGTCTAAAACCTCAAGCAAGGCAGATGCAGGGTCACCACGGAAATCTGCGCCCATTTTATCAATCTCATCAAGCAAGAATAATGGATTATTGCTTTTTGCTTTTTTCAAAGACTGAATAACACGCCCCGGCATTGAACCAATATAAGTTCTTCTATGACCGCGAATTTCGGCTTCATCACGAACGCCACCCAATGCAACACGAACAAAATCGCGCCCTGTTGCTTGTGCAATTGATTTACCCAATGAGGTTTTACCAACACCTGGCGGGCCAACAAGGCATAGAATTGGGCCACGAATTTTACCAACCCTACCCTGCACCGCAAGATACTCAAGGATACGCTCTTTTACTTTTTCAAGGCCAAAATGATCATGATCCAAAATTTCTTGGGCTTTTACTAAATCATTTTTGGTTTTCTTTTGTATGCCCCAAGGAAGCGCAAGCAACCAATCCAAATAATTGCGAACCACAGTTGATTCGGCACTCATTGGTGACATTTGCTTTAATTTTTTAAGCTCTGCATTGGCTTTAATGCGGGCTTCTTTTGAAAGTTTTGTGCGTTTGATTTTATTTTCAAGCTCACTTACTTCATCGCGGTCATCATCGCTTTCGCCTAATTCGCGCTGAATAGCTTTCATTTGCTCATTGAGATAATAATCGCGTTGGCTTTTTTCCATTTGGCGTTTAACGCGGTTCCTTACCTTACGCTCAACCTGAAGGGCATTAATTTCGCCGTCCATTATGGCAAGAATTTTTTCAAGGCGTTTTGCAATATCACCAGTTGCCAATAATTCTTGTTTTTGCTCAACTTTGGCGGTCAAATTTGACGAAACGACATCTGAAATTGATTTTGCGTTTTCATTGCTTTGCAAACCATTTAGGATTTCTGCAGGAATTTTGCGGTTTAATTTTGCATAATTTGAAAATTGCTCTTTGACAGTTTTGGCAAGAACTTTAACTTCTAAACCATCGTCAACAACATCTTCTAATTCTTCATAATCAACGCGGAAAAAATCATTTTCATTATGGAATGATTTTATTTTCGCCCGCGATTGCCCCTCAACAAGCACACGAACAGTGCCATCTGGCAATTTAAGCAATTGCATCACATTGGCGATTGTTCCAACTTCATAAATATCATTGGGTTGTGGGTCATCAATGCTGGCATTTTTTTGTGCCGCAAGGATGATTAATTTATTTCCATTCATCGCCTCTTCAAGGGCACGAACAGATTTTTCACGCCCAACAAATAATGGGCTTACTAATTCAGGAAAGACAACAATATCGCGCAATGGCAATAGGGGAAGATTTTTTACTTCAGACATTAAAACTCACTTTTGGTGTTTCCACCTATAATAACCAGAAATGGTATTTTTCCCCTCTAATTTCAAGAGGGGGAAATGGCATTTCTAGATTTAAAGCGGTTCGCTTGCTTTAACTTGCTTTTGATGCGGTCTGCTCGCGGCGCTCTGAATAAATTAATAATGGTTGTGCGCGGCCTTCGACCACTTCCACATTAATCACAACTTCTTCGACACCTTCGAATGATGGTAAGTCGAACATTGTATCAAGCAATATGGCTTCTAAAATAGAACGCAAACCACGCGCACCAGTTTTGCGCTGTATTGCTTTTGAGGCAATCGAATGAAGGGCTTCGTCGGTAAAGGTAAGTTTGCAATTTTCCATTTCGAACAAGCGTTGATATTGTTTTACCAATGCATTTTTTGGTTCGGTCAAAATGGTGATTAATGCTGGCTCGTCCAAATCTTCTAAGGTTGCGAATACAGGCATACGACCCACAAACTCTGGAATAAGGCCAAATTTCAACAAATCTTCAGGCTCAAGATCTTTAAGAACATCGCCTGTGCGTCTATCATCTTCATCACGGACAGTTGCGCCAAAGCCTATACTCGAACCCACGCCACGGCGTGAAATAATTTTATCAAGCCCTGGGAATGCGCCACCTGCGATGAAAAGAATGTTAGTTGTATCAACTTGCAAAAATTCTTGTTGTGGGTGTTTACGTCCACCTTGTGGTGGAACCGATGCAACCGTGCCTTCCATAAGTTTTAGAAGCGCCTGTTGCACACCCTCACCTGAAACATCGCGTGTGATTGATGGATTATCAGATTTGCGTGAAATTTTGTCGATTTCATCGATATAGACAATACCACGTTGTGCACGTTCAACATTATAATCAGAGGCTTGAAGTAATTTTAGAATGATATTTTCAACATCTTCGCCAACATATCCTGCCTCGGTCAATGTTGTTGCATCTGCCATAGTGAATGGAACATCAATGATACGCGCTAAAGTTTGCGCCAAAAGCGTCTTACCGCAACCTGTTGGACCGATTAAAAGAATATTTGATTTTGCCAATTCCACATCATTATTTTTTGAGGCATGGGCAAGGCGTTTATAGTGATTGTGAACCGCAACCGAAAGCACACGTTTGGCTTTGCTTTGACCAATTACATAATCATCAAGAACCGCTTTGATTTCTTGCGGACTTGGGACACCTTCTTTAGATTTCACAAATTGGGTTTTATTTTCTTCACGAATAATATCCATGCAAAGTTCAACACATTCATCACAGATGAACACAGTTGGCCCTGCAATTAATTTGCGCACTTCATGTTGGCTTTTGCCGCAGAAACTACAATAAAGGGTGTTTTTAGTGTCACCGCTTTGCGCTTTTGTCATTCGCTTCTCCAAAACGAAACCGAATTCGGTTTTCTATTGCAACAGATTTATAACAAATCTGTCAAATAATTCTTTCTAAAAAGTAGCAATTTAAAAATAATGCTACCAAAATAACTTAAATTTGCATGTTACCAAGCAAAAATTGTAATATTAACTGTAACAGCTTTGATTAAGCACCCTCAGGCAAAGCGCGTTTTTCGAATACATTATCAATCAAGCCAAATTCTTTTGCTTCTTCTGGCGTCATGAAATGGTCACGATCAAGGGTTTTTTCAACACGCTCTAAAGGCTGACCAGTTAGTTTTACATAAATCTCATTTAAGCGGCGCTTAGTTTTAAGCATATCTTCCGCATGACGTTCAATATCAGATGCAGGGCCACGGAAGCCGCCAGATGGCTGATGCACCATTACAGATGAATTTGGTGTTGCCGCACGAAGCCCCGGTTCACCCGCCGCCAAAAGCAATGAACCCATTGATGCCGCCTGCCCCATTACCAATGTTGCAACAGGAGAGCGTATATATTGCATTGTGTCATAAATTGCCAAACCAGCAGTAACAACGCCGCCTGGGCTATTAATATACATTGAAATTTCTTTTTTAGGATTTTCAGATTCCAAGAAAAGCAATTGCGCACAAATTAATGCCGCCATACCGTCTTCAACTGGACCTGAAACAAAAACAATACGTTCGCGCAAAAGACGCGAAAATATGTCAAACGAACGCTCCCCGCGAGAGCTTTGTTCGATAACCATCGGAACAAGGTTTAAAGAGGTTGCGGGATTATTATAAAAATCGTCTATCATATTTTCCCCATATAGGTGATATTGTATTCAATTACGCGAATTTATTCAGAATTTCGACACTCTACAAGATATTGGGCTAAAAAGAGTTAATTCAATGTTGCAAACTGTGGAAAAAAACAAAAAAAGCCGCCTTTTTTGGGCGGCTTTTGTGTTTTTTGTATGACAAAAACTATTCTTCAGTTTTTTTAGCCGCTTTTTTCGCCTTTGCAGGGGCTTTTTTAGCCTCTTCATCAGAAGCGTCAGCCTTGGCTTCTTTTTTAGCTTTTGCAGCCGCTTTCTTTGGTTTCTCAGCTTTTGGAGAAGTTTCAACTTCATCATCAGCTTCAAGTTCTTCGCGGGTTACAGTTTTGTCAGTAACTTTTGCTTTTTCCAAGATATAATCCACAACTTTTTCTTCATACAATGGCGCACGTAATTGAGCCATCATATTTGGATTTTTTTGGAAGAATTCATAAACTTGACGTTCTTGACCAGGGTAACGTGATGCTTCACGAACCAATGCTTGACCAATTTCTTGATCAGTGATTTGAACTTCGCCAATACGGCCGATTTCAGCAAGAACCAAACCAAGGCGAACGCGGCGTTCAGCAATAGTTTTATATTCAGCTTTAAGATCGTCTTCTGATTTTCCTTCATCATCTGGGTCAACATTGCCTTGCGCTTTGTCGGCTTCAACTTGTTGCCATATAGCATCAAATTCAGCAGCAACCATTTTAGGCGGCAATTCAAAAGAATGTGAAGCATCCAAAGCGTCAAGCAATGAACGTTTTGCTTTAGCGCGTGATAGGCCACCAAATTGACGTTCGATATCAATTTTAACAGCTTGTTTCAAAGCTTCAAGGTCAGATAGGCCCATGCGTGTTGCAAGTTCATCATCAACTTGTGCTTCTTTTGGTGCTTGAACATCTGTAACTTTAATATCAAAAGTTGCAGCTTTACCAGCCAAAGTTGGAACGCCGTATTCTTCAGGGAAAGTTACGTTAATAACAGTTTCGTCACCTGATTTTACACCAACCAATGCATCCTCAAAACCAGGGATGAAAGTGTTAGAACCAAGAACAACTTGCGCACCTTCTGCTTTACCGCCATCAAATGCAACGCCATCAATTTTGCCCAAGAAGTCACAAATTACCGCATCGCCTTCTTTTGCTTTACCTTTTTTGGTTTCAAAAGATTGTGATTGTTTTGCAATTTCTTCTAATGCAGTTTGAACTTCGGCATCTGTCGCCTCTGCAACAGGGCGTGTGATTTCCAATGATTCGATTGAAACAGTTTCAAATTCAGGAAGGATGTCCAAAACAACATCAAATACTAAATCAGCTTTACCATCGATAACTGCGTCAACATTTTCAACGCCAGCGATATCAGGGTTAGATGCAGGGCGGATGTTATTATCATTTACCGCTTTATCAACACCTTGTTGAACCAATTCATTCAACATTTCAGCCATAATGCCTTTGCCATACATTTTTTTGATGTGAGCCAAAGGAACTTTGCCTTTACGGAAACCTTTAAGGTTCATATTTGGCGCGATTTCGGCAATTTTAGTATCTAATGAAGTTGCGATTTCTGCCTTTTCTACAGTTACATTGTAAACTACTGAAAGGCCTTCTTTTGATTTTTCAACGATTTTCATTTTATCTTCCTGCTGTGCAGTCCTTAGCAATGATGTCAAAAGTGCCCAATTCACACGTAATTGAGGCGCATTTGCGCACCATAAAAAACTCGAATGCGCGCCTATGCCACTAAACGCTTTATGTGTCTAGTTTTTCGTCAAGATTCTTAGCAGTTTAAAACCAAAAATGGCTCAAGCAATGCTTGAGCCATTTTGAAAAATGCAACAAATAAATGAAAACCACGCTTTTTATTTATTTGTTTCCGCTTAATCCAAAACCCTAAGTGAGTGGCAAAGCCACGAGGGCGGGGTTTTGAGTTTTTTTCTTGGTGCGGTCGGAGAGGGTCGAACTCTCACGCCTCGCGGCGCTGGAACCTAAATCCAGTGCGTCTGCCAGTTCCGCCACGACCGCATCAAGAGGCGCCTATGTCGTAGAAAAGTGATAAAAGGTCAATAATCTTTTCTGCAAAAGATAAAAATTTTGCAGTTTTGGTCGTTAAGGCGCTGCCAAACAGCGCGCTGCTTCGTTACCAATAAGGCTTATTGCCCCTAAATCGGCATTTTTAAAGCCGATAATTAATGCGCGATCTTGAACACATATAAAAGGTAATTCACCGCCCATTTGCGCCATATTGATTGTTGGAGTTAATGTTTCGATTAAATTCTGTGCTTTATCGCGCGCGCTTAAATTATCAAAACTCCAAGCCTCAAGTGTGTTAATCGGTGGGGTTACTGGTGACAGTTTTTTATCAGTGGGTAATTTAATGGGCCAAACTTCGCCGCGTGGAAGGGCAATTAGAATTGATTTGAAATCTTCTTTAAGCCTTATGACGCAAAAACCCATTTTATTTGTCTGCAAACTAACAATTGCAAACCCATGCACATTTCCACTTAGGCAGTTTGAATATTTACTTTCATTTTGCGCCAAAAGCCCCGCATCTATTATTTCACTAAGGGCGATTTCAATCGCTGTTTTTGCAATTGCGCCCTTATGAACAATTTTTGAAGCCTCAGTTTGATTTTTAAAAGTTAAATAAAGTCCACGAATTGCAATGAATAAGCCGCCAATAAGAATCAAAAATGGGATAAAGCTAATTATATAAGATAATAGGCCGCCAGTTTTGGCACCAAGCGGCGCCACTATCGCCAAAATTATAAAACTTAAAAATACAAGCCCAATTGCACCCACAAGCATTGAACCCTGCGCACCAAGGCGCGCATGTGAGCTCTCAATCGCGGTTTGCGAATCCAATCTCACATCATTTGCAATTTTTTTAATACGCGCCCAAATTGACAAATTAATTCCCTTTTTGCCAATAATCGCGCGATGCGGGTTTAAAAACAAGCCTTGATAATATTGTTAATAGCATTCCTTGCACCCGCAAGTTTTTGCTTATCATTTTGCCAATTACCCGCAATCATGAATTTGCCATCAGGGCGCAGGCGATAAATCGCGGGCGCTGATTGCATTAAAGTGATTAATTTCATTGGGTCAGGCGCTAATTCCTGTTTGAATGTGATTACTGCACCAGATGGAGTGATGCCAAGTTTTTCGACGCCCGCTTTTTTACAAAGCGCCTTTAACCCCTGCACTTCTATTAATTGATGAACTTCAAGTGGCATTGTGCCGAACCTATCAACTAATTCGGTTGCAAAACCATCACGCTCATCTTCGGTTTCAAGCTCGGAAAGTCTACGATAAAGTGATAGGCGCAAATTCAAATCAGATACATAATCTTCAGGGATTAATACCGCCAAACCAATTGAAATGCTTGGTGACCATGATTTATTAGACAAGGCCTCCTGCCCGTCTTTGATTTCGATTACGGCTTCTTCAAGCATTTGTTGATAAAGCTCAACACCGACTTCTTTGATATTTCCAGATTGCTCTTCACCAAGTAAATTACCACCGCCGCGCATATCCAAATCATGACTTGCAAGTTGGAAACCCGCGCCCAAACTATCAAGTGATTGAAGGATTTTAAGGCGTTTTGTTGCTTGCGGCGTAATCATCATATCTTCTGGAATTGTAAGATAGGCATAGGCGCGTGATTTTGAACGCCCAACCCGCCCGCGTAATTGATAGGCCTGCGCAAGGCCAAGCATATCAGAACGCCAAACCACCAAAGTATTGGCGCGCGGCACATCAATGCCTGATTCAACAATAGTTGTTGAAACCAAAATATCATATTTGCCATCATAAAAGCCGTTTACAATCGGTTCTAATTCGGTTGGGCTCATTTGCCCATGCGCAATGGCGAAGCTACATTCGGGTATATAATCACGCAAATAATCACGGATTTTGTCCAAATGTTCGATACGTGGGGCAACCACAAAAGATTGACCACCGCGATATTTTTCACGCAAAATCGCTTCACGAATTGTAACACTATCCCAAGGCGTCACATAGGTTCGCACCGCAAGCCTATCAACAGGCGGCGTTGCAATAATCGACATCTCACGAATACCCGATAATGACATTTGCAAAGTGCGCGGAATTGGTGTTGCGGTTAAAGTAAGGAAATGGGTATCAGAGCGCATTTCTTTCAAACGCTCTTTGTGCTTCACGCCAAAATGTTGTTCTTCGTCAACAATTACCAAACCTAAGTCATTGAAACCAACTTGGGATGATAATAAGGCGTGTGTTCCAACCACAATTTCAATGCGCCCATCGGCAATGCCTTTACGGGTTTCACTGGCTTCTTTACTGCCAACCATGCGCGATAATTGGCGAACGCGAACGGGCCAGCCATTGAAACGCTCACTAAAGGTTCTGAAATGCTGCCTTGCAAGAAGGGTTGTTGGGCAAACTACGGCAACTTGACGGCCCGACATTGCAACCACAAAGGCGGCGCGTAATGCAACTTCGGTTTTGCCAAAGCCAACATCGCCGCAAATAAGCCTGTCCATTGGTTTACCATTTGCCAAATCTTCAAGAATATCTTCAATTGAATGGATTTGATCATCGGTTTCATCATATGGGAATTTGGCACAAAATTCGTCATAATAGCCCGCAGGCGGAACAATTTCTTCGACATGCTGATTGGCACGTTGGGCGGCAATTTTGATGAGACCCGCCGCCATTTCAAGAAGCCGTTTCTTGGCGCGCGCTTTACGCCCCTGCCATGCAACGCCGCCTAATTTATCTAAAATCGCCTCTGCGCCATCGGCGCCATAGCGGGTGATAAGTTCGATATTCTCAACTGGTAAGAATAATTTATCGCCGCCTTGATAGATTAATTCCAAACAATCATGGGGCGCACCCATAACATCCAATGTGCGCAAACCTTCATAGCGGCCAATACCATGATCAGTATGAACAATTAAATCACCTGATGAAAGGTTTGACGCTTCCATAAGAAAATTGGATTTTTTACGGCGCTTTTTACCACGCCCCAATCTTTCACCCAAAATATCGGTTTCAGAGATTATGGCTGTCTTTTCATATTCAAAGCCATGTTCAAGCTGTAAGACACAAAGCCCAACACGACCTTTTGGAATTAGGGAAATTGCGCCATAATTTGGAACGGGGAAAAGATTATTAATCTTATGCTCCTCCAAAACGTGCCCTAAACGCTCCGCAGAACCTTCGGACCATGCGCAAATTATTGGGCTTATATTATTTGCCAATAATTCCTTTGTATATTTTGCAAGCTCTTGCCAAACATTGATACTTGTATCTTGGCGTTCGGGCGCAAAGTTTCGCCCTATTCGAACTTCGGCGTTTAATCTTGCGCCGCCCTCACCTGATAAGAATGGCGAAAAATATCTTGTTTTGAAATTATCAAGAATTTTATTTATTTTGTTTGGGTTTAAATAAAGCGCATCGGGCTTTATGACCTTATAAGGAATTGAACCTTTTGGAACTGGTGCAAGGCGCGCTTCATAATAATCATCAATAAGTTTTTGACGCTCTAATATTGAATTTTCAACGCCATGTTCAACAAAAATAATGGCTTCATCATTTATATAATCAAAAACACTATCGAGCTTTTCATAGAACATTGAAATATAATGTTCGATGCCGCTTCTTCTTATACGTTCTGAAACTGCTTGATATATTGGGTCGCCTTGGGATGCGCCAAATTTTTCAAGATATGATTTACGAAACCTACTTATATTGGCTTCATCAAACATGATTTCGGAAACTGGAACTAATTCGATTGTTTCTAATTTATCAACTGAACGTTGGGTTTCGGGGTCAAATGTTCGAATTGATTCAAGATTATCGCCAAACATATCAAGGCGAACTGGCAAATGCATTTGCGGTGGATATAAATCAACCAATGCACCACGAAATGCATATTCACCTTTTTCACGCACAGTATCAGTTCGCTGATAACCGTTTGCCATCAGATATTTTTGCAAAGCATCAATATCGATTTCATCATTAGTTTTTGCATAAAAACTTGAATTTGCGATTGCGCTTTTTGGCAATGTCATTTGCATGATTGCTGATGCGGTCGTTACCAAAATTGTATTGTGTAAATTGCCATTTGCAAGCCGTGCCAAAGTTGCAAGGCGGCGTGCCGAAATTTCTTGCGCAGGGCCAACCCTATCATAAGGTAAACAATCCCATGATGGCAGGCGTAATATTTGGGTTTTTGGCGCAAAAAAGCCAATTGCATCAGAAAACTTCTGTGCCTGCGCATCATCTGTTGCGATATAAACGCCAAGATTGTTGTTTTTGGCAAGCGCGCGCGCGACAACCATCGCCTCTGCACCATTTGCGAGGTTTTCAATTTTGAGCGCGCCTTGCGCATTTATAATTTGATTGAAGAATTCTGAATTCATTGCACGCTATTTAGCGCATTTCGCTTTAAAGCAAATAGTAAGAGATTAAATTTTACATCTTTAAAAAATTAAGAATTAATCTTACCCTTCCACATTGTTTCTTTTAACGAGGCAAAGCTTTGAAGATCTTTTAGGATTTGGGTCTTGAATTTTTCGGGTGGTTCGATTTGACCAACTATCCAATAATAAACATCCCAATCTTGTTCTTGTAAAATGGCATCAAATTGATCAAGTTCGACATCCGAAAATCTATCAAGATTATCATCGGCATAAGTGCCCATAAGAAAATCATGTTCACGAAAACCACGACGCCATGCGCGGAATTTTAATTGTTTGATACGAATATCACGTTCTGTCTGTGTCATTGCTTTTCTTTAGACAAAAAAAAGGCCTTTGGCTATTAACCAAAGGCCGTATTTTTAAAAATTATATCCTAGTTTCCGTTATAGAAAACATGTGAGCCGATTTTACCAACGCGGGTAAAAACATTGGCCCAATTAGGACGAACAAAAGTTGCATGGAAATAAAGCGCATCACCAACAACATTTGGTTTATAACCATTATAAACACGTGTTGCCATAGACATAGCGCGTGTCCATTGTTCACCGCGTTTTGCACCACGGCGACTATCACATGCCCAAGAGAATTGGCAAGTTGCGCCTCTTCTTTGGTAAGCGACACCACAATATGTGTTTGGATATGCTTTTGATTTAACGCGATTAGCAACTACTTCTGCAACTGCCCATTGCCCACGTTCAGGCTCACCACGCGATTCATAATAAATGGCTTCTGCAAGGCAATTAATTTCGCGCGCATCAGCACTAGATAGATTTGAAGTTTCTTCTGGTTTCTTATCAAAAGAAATCAAACCAGCTAATTGTGCGGCAGCAGATTCAAGCGCTGCACTAACACTGTTCCCAGCATTGGGAGTATTTTTGTTAGGGGTTTCAACCGATACACGTGATGTTGCAATATTCACATCACTAATCGGTTCTGCCATCGCGCTTGAGCATAGACCCATTGCAATGATGGCAGTTCCAAAAACGCCCAATGCATCGCGCATGGGAGAGTTTGAAATACCCTTAAGTCGTTTAGACATGGAGGCCTTAGACCATAAATCACGAGTAAGTGCAACAAAAATAGGGTTAATAAAGTCAAAATGCCGCAATCACCAAATCGCAAGGCAGGCGTAAACCATAGAAATAAAAAGGTTTTTGCGGCAATTATTGCACTGCAAAAAACCGTAATAAAATTGCAGCAATAGGCAATTTTTGCACTGTATAGCGCCAAATTATGTCATAATTTTGGCCACAGTTGCATAAATAACACAAAAGCGCGGGCAAGTTTCCCCACCCGCGCTAAAATAATTTCACCATTCCCCAGACTGGCGAAATTAAAGCTTTATTTTAATGCCGCCTGCGCCGCCGCCAATCTTGCAATTGGAACGCGATATGGTGAGCATGAAACATAATCAAGCCCAGCGTTGCCACAGAATTCGATAGAGGCAGGGTCGCCGCCATGTTCGCCGCAAATACCAAGTTTGATACCAGAACGAACTTTACGCCCCTTCTCTACGGCAATTCTTACAAGGCCACCAACACCATCTTGGTCAATTGTAACGAATGGGTCTTTTTCAAAAATTCCTTGTGATAAATAATCACCCATGAAACGACCTGCATCATCGCGCGAAATACCCAAAGTTGTTTGGGTCAAATCATTTGTTCCAAAGCTAAAGAATTCAGCTTCTTGGGCGATTTGATCGGCACACATTGCAGCACGCGGCAATTCAATCATGGTTCCAACAAGATATTCAATCTTAGTGCCCATTTTTTCCATTACTTCGGCGCCAATTGCGTCAACACGCGCTTTTAGGATTGCCAATTCTTTTTGTGTTGCCACAAGTGGAATCATAATCTCTGGAATTGGGGCACTGCCTGATGATTTAGCAACCGCAATTGCCGCTTCAAAAATTGCGCGCGCCTGCATTTCATAAATTTCAGGATAGGTAATACCAAGGCGACAACCACGATGCCCAAGCATTGGGTTAAATTCATGCAAATCTTTGGCACGTTGCAAAAGTTTTTTGCCATCAATACCCGTTGCAGCCGCCACAGCTTCAACATCTTCGGCAGAATGCGGCAAGAATTCATGCAATGGCGGGTCAAGAAGACGAATTGTGACAGGAAGCCCCGCCATAATATTGAAAATATCTTCAAAATCCTTGCGTTGCATAGGAAGGATTTTTGCCAATGCAGCTTCGCGCCCTGCTTTATCCTCTGAAAGAATCATTTCGCGTACTGCGGCGATACGTTCTGCGTCAAAGAACATGTGTTCAGTACGGCAAAGCCCAATGCCTTCAGCGCCAAAATCACGGGCAGTTTTGGCATCGTGTGGCGTATCGGCATTGGTGCGCACTTTTAATTTACGCACTTTATCGGCCCAAACCATTAAAGATGCGAAATCACCCGACAATTCAGGTTGTTCAAGTTCAGCCGCACCAAGCAATACTTCACCTGCGCCGCCATCAATTGAAATCATGTCGCCTTTTTTAACAACGCGCCCACGACAAGTGAATTGCCCACTTGCTTCATCAATACGAATATCACCCGCACCAGAAACGCAAGGGCGCCCCATACCACGTGCAACCACCGCCGCATGTGATGTCATACCACCGCGCGAAGTTACAATTGCTTTTGCGGCATGCATACCATGAATATCTTCAGGGCTAGTTTCTTCGCGAACAAGGATTACCGCTTTTCCTGCTTTAGCTAATTCTTCGGCTTCGTCTGAATCAAACACAACCTCACCAACGGCTGCACCAGGTGATGCAGGAAGGCCTTTGGTAAGAATATCGCGTTTATATGATGCTTTAATGGTTGGGTGAAGCAATTGGTCAAGCGCCATTGGGTCAACACGGCCCACCGCTTCTTCTTCACTTATCATTCCTTCTGCGACCATATCAACGGCGATTTTCAACGCAGCCTTTGCGGTTCGTTTGCCATTACGGGTTTGAAGCATCCAAAGTTTGCCGTTTTCCGCCGTAAACTCAATATCCTGCATATCGCGATAATGGTTTTCAAGTTTTTTATAAACTTCATCCAATTGGGCATAAACATCAGGAAGGCTTTCTTCCAATGATTCGCCTGCTTCATTCATGCTTAGGCGCTGAACTTTGGTGATTGATTTAGGCGTTCTTATACCCGCTACAACGTCTTCACCCTGTGCATTGATAAGATATTCGCCATAGAATAATTTTTCGCCAGTTGATGGGTTACGTGTAAAGGCCACACCAGTTGCCGATGTATCGCCCATATTACCAAATACCATCGCCTGAACATTCACCGCCGTGCCCCAGCTTTGTGGAATGTCATGCATTTTGCGATAGAATATTGCGCGGTCATTCATCCAAGATTTGAAAACTGCGCCAACAGCACCCCATAATTGGTCATTCACATCCTGTGGGAATGGTTTGCCCATTTCAGCTTGGACCGCAGATTTATATTTTTTTACAATTTCTTCCCAATCAGATGCTTCTAATTCGGTGTCATCTTTGTAATCATTCACTTCTTTGAAGGTTTCAAGAATGTCTTCAAACATGTGATGTTCAAGTTCAAGAACCACATTTGAATACATTTGAATAAAACGACGATAAGAATCATAGGCAAAGCGGCGATTGCCCGATTTTTTTGCCAAACCTTCAACCGTAATATCATTAAGGCCAAGGTTTAAAACCGTATCCATCATACCCGGCATTGATGCGCGTGCACCTGACCGCACTGAAACCAATAATGGGTTTTCGGGGCTGCCAAAGTCTTTTTCAACGATTGAAGCGACTTTTTTTATTGCTTCATCAACTTGCGCAGAAAGTTCAGAAGGGTAATTTTGACCTAATTCATAAAAGGCAGTGCAAACTTCGGTAGTGATTGTAAATCCTGGTGGAACAGGAAGGCCGATTTTATTCATCTCCGCAAGGTTGGCGCCTTTGCCACCCAGAAGATTTTTCATAGTCGCATCACCATCAGCGCTACCTGCACCGAAGCTATATACAAATTTAGTCATACGTTTCCCCAGTTCTGACACTTTGCATTTATAAAAGCATGGCTTCGAATTAAGCCCCCAAGTTGGGACTTAAATCAAAGCCATGTAATTGTTTCCTCGTTATGTAACTGTATTCTGCTTATATTAGCCACGAATTTGTTCAAAATCGGCGACTTGGTGCATCTGTTGACGCAAATTTTGCAAAAGTGCAAGCCTGTTTAGACGAATGTTTTGGTCATTATCGTTCACTAAAACATTATCAAGAAAATCGTAAATTGGCGCCCGACATTGCGCAAGCGTTTTCATTGCACCTGCGAAGTCTTCTTTTTGCAGTTTTTCGGTCAAAATAGCGTCATTTTGTTGCAGTGCAGAAAAAAGCGCTTTTTCTGCATTTTCTTTTAAATGTTGCGGGTTCACAACAAGATTTTGCCCCAAATCACCCTTTTTCTCTTCCGCTTTTAGAATATTCGTTGCACGTTTGAACCCTGCAAGAAGATTCTCACCCTCGGAAGTTTTAAGAAATTCAGAAAGTGCCTTTACGCGGTTTACGATATGAACAAGGTCATCATCCTGACTTGCAAAAATGGCGTCGATTATATCGTGGGCATAGCCTTCGTCACGTAGGTAAACTTTTAGACGGTCTAGGAAGAATGAGAGAAGATCAGATATAAAATTTGCATAAAGAATTTGTGTAGTATCTATAAACATAGACCCTAATAATTCGCGCGAATATGAAAACTCTTCTTCATCCTCCTCCACACACCTAAAAATCCGTGCTGGAGATTTCGAAGCCTCATCTAAAATTATTGCGTAATCTCTATATTTATTAACAACTTCATTTGTATCTGTAACAATATTTTCATTTCCTTCAAAGTCTTCAGCAAACCAATTCTCCATCG
This sequence comes from uncultured Caulobacteraceae bacterium, assembly GCA_964557085.1. Lineage (GTDB taxonomy): Bacteria > Pseudomonadota > Alphaproteobacteria > Caulobacterales > Aquidulcibacteraceae > Pseudaquidulcibacter. The sequence goes on along the minus strand of CAZKYS010000004.1, from coordinate 22,813 downwards.
AAAAATACGTATCAATGTATTCTTCTGCATCCGTATTTTTTTTAATAAACAGACCTTGATATGGTTCTATTTTCAAATTAATTTCATAACCATTTTTACTTAAACATTGATATGAGTGATTTGTATTTAATAGAGATTCATATCCATCTTTTGGTTTGAACACCTCTAAAACAAGTTCGTCCAAAATTGTTGGCAATATTTTTTCTATGCTCACCCTTATCCCATTATCCAAAATAATCCGAATAATCCCCAATGCCGCGCGTCTTAGTGCATAAGGGTCGCCTGAACCTGTTGGTTTTTCGCCGATTGCAAAGAATGAAACCAATGTGTCAAACTTATCGGCTAATGCCGCCGCGATTGAAACTGGGTTTGTTGGTACATAATCAGATGGGCCAACTGGTTTGTAATGTTCCATGATTGCATTGGCGACATCTTGGGTTTCGCCGTCATTATTTGTATAATAACGCCCCATTACACCCTGTAATTCGGGAAATTCACCAACCATTTCAGTTACTAAATCGGCCTTTGCCAAAAGTGCGGCGCGTTTTGCAAGTTGGGCATCCGCGCCAACGATTGGTGCAAGTTCGCCAGCAAGTTCGACAATGCGTTTTACTTTATCACCCAATGAACCGATTTTTTGATGGAAAACAATTTTATCAAGTTTTTCAACACGGCTTTCAAGGCTGGTTTTTCTATCCAAATCCCAGAAATAGCGGGCATCATTAAGGCGTGCGGCAAGTACGCGGGCATTTCCGTGCGCAATGGCTTTGCCGCCATCGGTGGCTGCAACATTTGAAACCACAATGAAATTGGGTGCAAGTTTGCCAGTTTTTTTGGAATTAAGAACAAAATATTTTTGATTAATGCGCAAAGTCAAACGAATAACTTCGGGCGGTAAATCAAGGAAGCTTTCATCCATTTGCCCCAAAATCACCACAGGTTTGTCAACAAGGCCGCAAACTTCTTCAAGAAGGCCAATATCTTCGATTAATTCAAGATTATTATCGGCGCAAATATCGCCAATTTGGCGCATGATTTCGGCTTTGCGTGCATCCCTATCAATCATCACATTGGCATTTGCCACTTTGGTTTGATAATCGGCAAAATCTTTAACTTCAAAAACGCCATTGCCATGAAATCTATGACCTTCGGTCTTATTGCCTGATTTCACGCCTTCAATTTCAAAATCAACCACTGCACCATCAAAAAGTGCAATTATTGAATGAATTGGGCGCACCCAACGCAAATTACCCGTCCCCCAACGCATTGATTTAGGCCAAGGGAAAGATTGAATAATTTGCGGCAATGCATTTGCTAAAATATCGGTTGTTTTGGAACCCGCTTTAACAATATCGACCACATAGAAGTCACCCTTTTTTGGATCAGTTTCAATGCGTGCTTCATCAATTGAATTGATGCCTGCGGCACGAATAAAACCATCAATGGCAGGCTGCGGCGCGCCAACTTTTGGCCCCTTTTTTTCTTCACGAACTTCAGGGGTTTGGCTTGGAAGATTTTCAATACAAAGGCCAATGCGGCGCGGCGCAACCCATGATTTAGGGTTTTCAACCACAATGCCATTTTTAGACAAGGCATCGATAACCATTTTCGCCAAATCTTCCATCGCACGTTTTTGCATACGCGCAGGGATTTCTTCGGAAAATATTTCAAATAAAAACTGCGCCATTATTTTTGTCCTTCTTTTTGGCTATCAAGTTTTTCAATCCATGCCGCCGCCGAACCTTTTGCAAGGTCACGCACACGGGCGATGAAACTTTGGCGCTCGGTTGGTGAAACAACGCCTCGCGCATCCATAAGATTAAACAAATGCGATGCCTTTAATGCCCAATCAAATGCAGGAAGCGGCAATTTGGCATCAAGCAATATATTGCATTGGGTTTCGGCATCTTTGAACCAACGTTCCAAAATCTCGACATTGGAATATTCAAAATTGAATGTTGATTGTTCAACCTCATTTTCATGGAAAACATCGCCATAGCTTACGCCCTGACCATTGAAATCAATGTCATAAACATTTTCAACACCTTGAACGTACATTGTCAAACGCTCGAGGCCATAGGTTAACTCGCCCGATACTGGTTTGCAGTCAAAGCCGCCGACTTGTTGGAAATAGGTGAATTGTGATACTTCCATACCATCGCACCAAACTTCCCAGCCCAAGCCCCATGCACCAACGGTTGGATTTTCCCAATCATCTTCGACAAAGCGAATATCGTGTAATTTTGGATCAATTCCAATTTCATACAAAGAATTAAGATAAAGCTCTTGTAGATTGATTGGATTAGGTTTTAAGATAACCTGATATTGATAATAATGCCCCAAACGATTTGGATTTTCGCCATAACGTCCATCTTTTGGGCGGCGGCTTGGTTGCACGTATGCAGCTTTCCAAGGCTTATCACCCAATGCGCGCAAAGTGGTTGCCGGATGCAATGTCCCTGCCCCAACTTCTGTGTCATAAGGTTGCAAAATTACGCAACCTTGACGCGCCCAATAATCTGACAAGGTAAGGATTATATCCTGAAAAGATGGCTTACGACCTGCTGCAATTGCACGCGAACAGGCGGTTTGGCTTATATTCTCGTTTGATTGTTTTTCCATGATGTGCGAACTAAACTAGATTACTTAAATTAAAAACATTTTTTTACCCAAAATTACGCATTTTTGCAGATATTTTGTTGCTTTTATGTTGTTTATTCGTGATTTGTTGAAAAATATAGGTAAATTCAAAAAAATTGGGTGGTTTAATACTGAATGGCAAAGCCGAAAATTCTTGTTCTAGCTGATGAAATTGCAAAGCAGGCTGTTATAAATGCTGGCTATGATACGATTGATATCAATCAAAACGCAGAATATTTGGCAATATTGATCGATATGGATGGCAATCATTCGCAATTTGCCCAAGATATAATCGACAAATTAGGCGATAATGCAAATACACGGCTCCTTACTTTTGCATGGCTTCATGATAATCCTTCACATGAAACCTATCAAAAAATGATTGAGATTGGATTTGACGGTGTGTTTACTAGCGCAACCCCAACAAAATTTATAAGCGCACGTCTTGATGCCGCCATAAGAATAAAAATCATGGCAAAAGAAGCGCAAATTAGAAGCCAAAGTATCGAAGTCTATGAACCAAAGCGTTTTGTTTTTGATAAAATCGATAAAAAACCTTTTAGGGTTTTATTATATGGCGAACCCGGCCCTTTTAGCCTAAAAATTACTTCAATCCTTGATAAATTGGGGATTAATGTGATTGCATCATTATCTTCATTTACGGCATTTGATTTTCTTCATCGTGGTAATTTTGATGCAATTATTGTTGTTGCCAAGGATGATAAAAATGGCATTGGCGCTTTTTGCAATGGCCTTAGGCGTAATTCAAGGCTTTATCACCTTCCATGCGTGGTTTTTGCCAATGAAGATTTTGACAATCTTGAAGAATTAATTGAACGCGGCGCAAGTGATGTGAATTATATTGGCCTTGAAGATGAATTGGCGGTTGCGCGCCTTCTTTCACTTATTGATGAAAAAAGGCGTCGCGAACAATTGGCGATTGCCTTTGCCATGACCAAAACCGCAAAGGTCGCCGATTCTGGAACGGGGCTTTATAATTCAGATTTCTTTGCAACGCATTTTTTAAATTCAGTGCATCATATGCGAAGATCAAAACAGAATTTAAGCATTGGTTTCTTGCGAATTGTACCAAATTTCAACGATGAAAAAGCGAATAATTTTCAAACCCTAAGGCGGGTTTTAACCCAAGCAGGCTCAATGATTGCCCGCCTTATAAGGGTTGAAGATAGTGCCTTTAAAACCGATACATTAGATTTTGCAATTATGTTCCCATCAGCCGATGCCGTGGCCGCCAATAATGCCATAAACCGCATTTGCGCAGTAATCGAAACATCTGCCTTTAGCATCGGCCCTGATGAAGCAGTTTCGGTAATTACGCATAAATATATTCACCAAGTTAATGATGGTGATGATTTGACATTATTATTATCAATCGCACAGGCGAAACTGGCTTAATTACTCAAGCTCAATCATTATTTCATCCGCGGCGATTGCAGCGCCAGCAGTGGTTTTGATAGATTTTACCACGCCATCGCGTTCCGCGCGAATAATGTTTTGCATTTTCATTGCTTCGACGATTGCGACTGCTTGGCCTGATTTTACCGCCTCGCCTTCGCTTACTTCGATTGTTACAACCAAGCCCGGCATCGGTGAAATAATCAAGCCCGATGTATCAGGTGCAATCTTTTCAGGAAGTTTGGCATGTAATTCCGCCATTCTTGGTGTTGTTACAATTACAGTTTCTGTAATACCGCGATAATGGAAACGGAAACCTTCGGTAAGGTCTTCAAATTTAACAGTGAACCCAAAATTATCGAATAAACCATCGCTTGAAACACTTCCGATAATAAGTTTTTCGCCAGCTTGGAAATTAGATTGAATTTCAACTTTTTTTCCACTTTCAAAAGTGATGATTGCGCCATTTTCCTTTGGTTCAATATGAAGTGGGTGATATTCTTCATTAATCGAAACAACCCAGTCCATTCTTGGCGGATTAATCGCCGTTGCAAGTGATTTGCGTGCCACATCGGTTGACATTTCTTGGGCGCGTTTTTTGGTGTGAACCAATGCCGCAACCGATGCCAAAAGATATGTGGCCTCTTCATTCAACGGTGCGCCTTTAAAGCCTTCTTTGAATTCAGTTCCAATATAGGCGGTTGTTATATTACCAGAACGGAACAAATCTTGCCCCATAATGGTTGAAACAAATGGCGTGTTTGATGCGATACCATTGATGATGAACTCATCCAAAGCAGCACGCGATGTATCAATTGCACTTATGCGGTCTTTATTCCAACAGATTAGCTTTGCAATCATTGGGTCATAGTGCATAGAGATTTCATCACCTTCACGCACACCAGAATCAACACGGATTTTCCCGCCCATAAATTCACGCTCTTGCGGTTGCTGATAGCGTTTTAGGCGGCCAATTGATGGCAAGAAACCACGATATGGATCTTCGGCATAGACGCGGCTTTCCATCGCCCAACCGTTGATTTTTAAATCTTCTTGCTTGAATGATAGTGCTTCACCATAAGCAACACGTATCATTTGCTCAACAAGGTCAAGGCCAGTAATCATTTCAGTTACTGGGTGTTCAACCTGAAGACGGGTGTTCATTTCAAGAAAATAGAATGATTTATCAACGCCAGATGCCACAAACTCAACTGTGCCCGCTGAATCATAATTAACCGCTTTTGCCAAAGACACAGCCTGTTCACCCATTTTTTTGCGGGTTGCCTCGTCCAATAATGGCGATGGGGCTTCTTCGATTACTTTTTGATTACGGCGCTGAATTGAACATTCACGCTCGAATAAATAAACAACATTGCCATGTTTATCGCCAAGGATTTGAATTTCGATATGGCGCGGCGCTGTAATGAATTTCTCGATGAAAATCCTATCATCGCCGAATGCGCCAATCGCTTCGGCCTTAACGGCAGGAAAACCTTCTAATACTTCTTGGTCATTATAGGCGATACGAATACCTTTACCGCCGCCACCTGCTGATGCCTTAATCATTACAGGATAACCAATATCTTTGGAAATTTCTAATGCATGTTCGGTATCGCGGATTTCACCAATAAAACCTGGAACACAAGAAACACCCGCCGCCTGTGCTGCTTTTTTAGATTCGATTTTATCGCCCATCGCGCCAATTGCATAAGGATTTGGGCCAATGAAAACGATGCCTTCATCCTTAAGACGCTGTGCAAAACCTTGATTTTCGGACAAGAAACCAAAACCTGGGTGAACTGCTTGCGCGCCAGTTTGTTTGCATGCATCAATAATTTTATCAGCAACCAAATATGATTGTGACGCGGGGCTTGGGCCAATATGAACTTTTTCATCAGCCATTTCCACAGCCAAAGATCCTTCGTCGGCGTCAGAATATACAACAACAGTTTTGATACCCATTCGGCGCGCAGTTTTTATAACACGAACCGCAATTTCACCACGATTGGCAATCAAAATTTTGTTGAACATATTTGAATCCTCAAACTTACATATATAACTAGGTTAAATAAATATTCCTTTTGGAATAAGAATAATTTGCATATATATTTTAAATTTACAAACGTCTATGGCTTTGTTTGTGTTTCAGCGTTTTGATTATCATGCTTTGGTCTATAGTTTTCAAGCCATTCATGTTCTAACACACGAAGGCGACTTACAACAGTAATAAAAAATGCAGTTGACCAACCAAGTAAAACCACACCATTCACCGCCTCAATTGCCCCAACAAGACGCCAAGCGCGCGGCATTACAACATCACCATTACCAAGCGATACAAATGTAATTGTTGAAAAATAAAGCGATTGCTCTAAGTCTGGAAATGCCTCAAGGCCATAGCGATATAATAAGGCATATAACCAAATTTCAATTGTGTGCATTCCAAAAAGGCCAAACACAACCCATAAAATTGCCAAATAACGCCGCCATAATGGCCTTACTTCATGCGTTTTTTGGTTCCATTCGCGGGTGCGCATCCATATTGCAAGAATTGAAAGCCCAATAAAATGAACTGTGGCGGTGACAAATACCAAAATACCAGCAATCGCAATGCTTAAAGAAAAATGGTGGATGATTTGCTGATCTGGATGCATAGTGTTTTGGTTTGTGAAATAAGGGATAAATTGTCAAGCGAATTTGATTGAATTCATACTATTAGATTATTTCACAATTTTTGCATGTTTTCAGAAACTTAGAAAGTGGGTATTTAATTGGAACATTTTATACGTAAATTAGGGAATTTTTGCGCAAACAATGCCAAATTATGCGCTTTTTCTGTCGCTGCATTTGGTTTGTTATCTGGTGCTGCTTTTGCGCAAACCTATTGGCAATATGGCCCACAAAACAAAATTTCAGAATCAAGAGCCTATTTCCCAATCAATAATTGTATAAACATGGGTAATGGCCTTAATGCACCACATGAAGGTGACTGGTCTTTTACATTTGAAGAAAGTAATTTTGCGGCAATTAAATCTGTTGGCTTTGATAGTGTAAGAATTCCGATAAGATGGTCATTACATATTTCAAATGACGCGCCCTATACAATTGACCCTAAATTCTTATCGCGCGTGGACACAATAATTTCATGGGCTTTAAAATATAATTTGAATATAATCATTGATGTTCATGATTTTGAAGAATTATATGAAAATCCCGATAAAAATGAACCAAAATTATTGGCAATATGGGATCAACTTTCATATCATTATGCAAAAGCACCGCAAAATCTAATTTTTGAAATCATAAATGAGCCAAAAGATAATTTCTCAGGCGCACGCGTAAACAAAACCCAATTTGATGCATTATCATTAATCCGTCGCCACAACCCAACCCGAACAGTCATTTTAGCGGGTGATGCATGGGGCGGCATGGGCGGTATGGATAATTTGCGCCTTCCGCCAAATGATCCTTATGTTGTTGCAACAGTTCATTATTATTCACCATTTGAATTCACGCACCAAGGCGCAGAATGGATGGGCAACCAAGCACCGCCAAAGGGTCGTAATTGGCCAAATGAGGGTGAGTTGCAGGCACTTAATGATGATATTTCAAAAATTTATAAGTGGCGTGAAAAACTTGGCGTTCAAGTTTTTGTTGGCGAATATGGAACAGATTTGGCGGTTCCCGAACATTTAAGGACAGATTGGGCCTATTACACAACAAAAGGGTTCAAAGCGGCAAAATTACCAACATGCTATTTTAATTTTGCCTCTGGATTTGCAATATACGACACGAAAACGAAACAATGGAAAGAAAATCACTTAAAGGCAATTGGCCTTAGGTAATATGGTGTATTATGAATAATCAACATTTCAGAAGCCTTGATACATTACGCGGAATTGCGGCACTTGCGATTTGTCTTTACCATGCACATGCGATTTTTGGCCTTGAGGTGCTTATTCCACACGCTTATTTGGCGGTTGATTTATTCTTTATTCTAAGTGGTTTCATACTTGTGCAGCGTTATGCACCTGAAATTGAATCTAATTCCAATAAAATAAGTTTAAGTGATTTTGCAATTATAAGGCTTGCAAGACTTTATCCGCTATACTTGCTAGTAAGCATTATTGGCGCATTATATTTTGCGGCATGGCTTTTTGTGAATGGGCAATTATTTGCAAATTTCAAAAACTATATTTTGGCGATAATGAATTCAATTATCGCAATTCCATATCTTGCAAAACCATTTGATGAAGTTGGGGCAATTTTCCCATTTGCAACGCAAGCATGGTCAATTTTTTGGGAAATAATCGTATCTTTGGCCTTTTATTTTCATATTAAGTATAAAAATAATTACGCCTTTTTGATTTCTATAATTGCTTTTTGCATTCTTATTGTTCAAACCTTTTCCAATAATACAATTGATGGCGGCTGGCAGGCGCAGAATTTCTTCATTGGCGGCTTACGGGCATTTACAGGGTTTTTTACGGGGGTTTTTACCGCGGAAATTTACGCGCAAATTAAAAATCACGACAAAAAAACCAAACATAATATATTTGAATTTTTTACGTTTGTATTTTTAACCCTTACACTGGCTTATTGCATTTTTAGCAAACAATCACATTTCACAACTGAGGCGTGCCTTATTTTTGTTGGTTTCCCTACAATTGTAATTGGCGCAGCGGGAAGTCAAGCGCCGATACTTAATAATAAAATTGGCGATTTTTTTGGGAAAATATCATTTTCAATTTATTTATTACATGGCATTATGGCCGCAGTCTTCATAACAATTTTGAAAAAAACCAGCATTATAGAGCCAGGATTATTAACGGGCATGATGTGGCTTAGCGTGGTTATTTTCTGCAGCTTTATAAGCTTTAAAATATATGAAACACCATCTAGAAAATTCTTTAAATCGCTATTTAATAATAAGCGAAACAACGCAATAACACCGATTGGGCGCCTATTGGGTTTGGTAAATAATCGAAACTTGCAAAAGCCACTTGCGTAAGTTCAAAAAACAATCATATTTCCCTTAAACGGGGTGAGATTATGATTAAATTTGCAAAATATATCGGTATTATAAGCACTATTGCATTTATTGCGGCTGATAAATCACCAAAATCCCCGAGTGAGATTGCACAAGCTGCACCGCCTTCGGCTTGGTCACAAATTGATGCTGATAATATTGTTATTTTTACGCTTAAGGATGGCAAACAATTTACCATCGAACTTGCCGATAAATTATCCCCTATACATGTTAATAATATAAAAAAACTTGTACGCGCTGGATGGTTTGAAAAAACATCAATTGTTCGTGTTCAGGATAATTATGTTGTTCAATGGGGCGCACCTGAAAATACAAAATTACCAGATGGAATAAATTTAAAGCCACCAGCGGAATATGAGTTTTCAAAGCCCAAGAATTTTATTGCACTACCTTTCAAAGATACTTTTGCCGCCCAAACTGGTTATGTAAATTCATGGCCCATTGCAACAGATGGTAAAAAAGCGTGGCCGGTTCATTGCTATGGCGCAATTGGCGTGGGGCGCGATATGGCGCCCGATACAGGAACAGGTCAGGAATTATACACCGTTATCGGTCAAAGCCCACGCCATCTTGATAGGAATATCAATATTTCAGGGCGCATTTTAAGCGGCATTGAAAACCTAACAGCACAATCACGCGGCACTGGAACAATGGGCTTTTATGAAAAAGAAGAAGAAAAACAACCAATCATAAGCGCAAAAATCGCATCCGACCTTCCAGAAGCCTCGCGCCCAAAATATCACGTTTTAAGGGTTGATACAAAAACATTCCAAGAATGGCTTCACGCCAAAGCCAATCGCGGCGCACCATTCTTCATAAAACCCGCTGGCGCAGTTGATATTTGCAACGCATTATTGCCGATAAGGAAGAATTGAGATTGGTTGCATTATTCAAAATCATAATCAAAATCAAAATTGTTATCAGGTAGTATTATGTCAACTAATATTATTGAGACAATATTATTGTAAGCGTCAACAACATAGTAGACCTTAACTTCAATTGTTTCCAACTTCATTGCATCTAATATTGTATCTTTTAAGCGTAAGCGAAGTGAAGTTGGAACCCTAAAATTTATGGGACTTCTTAATTCATCTAGTCTCATCTTACCATTTCCATTTTCGGTATCATAAGACTTAATGGATACGCTAATAGTCTCCAATTCATCCGTTTCTTTTACATTAGTAATACTTGAAACCCTGTTTATATCCAAGTTGGCTATTACATGTGTCTTGGAAGTACCTATTGCCAATATATTCGCAGAATTTTTTAAAGGCGTAGTTATATCTGGAATAGATTTTCTAAGTTGACCTGCAAGTCTCTTTTCCTGTTCGGGAGAAATTTTTGCAAGACCTTTTTTATTTTTAGTAATTATTTTTTCTCGACTTTCTTCCTCCTGTAATTCAGATATGAATTGCTTAATCTTTGCTTTCTCAAGACTAATGAGTGTGTCATCTGGGTTTGCATCCTTCCTAACCAGGGCATTTCCTAATATCTCAATTGCCTGACTAGAATTCGCAAGACCTTTCATCGCAACTTCATTTATTAAGGCCATCTGTTTAGTTGTTTCACCCGCCTGAATAGAACGTTCTCGTTCTCTCTCAACTTCAGCTTTTGCTATTTCAACTGCAGCGTCCCTTCCCTCAGATTTAGGTAAAATTGAGTCCCAAATATATGTAAAAATAGCTTCAAAAGGCACACTAACAGCACATTCAACGGCAATTGGCAAAGCATACATTAAAACTTCTTGCAAATATGACCCGCGTCTAGCTGCTTTTACCCTTATGTCAGCTTTGACTCGCTCTCGCAATTTTTCAACTATGCGACCAGTTTGTCTAAATTTTTCTAATGTAAATATAAATCTAGCTGCGCCGTATTGAAACCGCCCAGCTTCATAGAAATTTAATTCGCAGTTGGTAGCTAAATCTCCATCAAATCTAAAAGATATCTTTCCTAAAACATTTGACATTAGAACACCCCAAGTAAATATAACTCTTTATTTGAATTCATTTACTTGTTAATACAATCGTAAATTACATTAAAGTGCAATTAATAAACTAAACATTACTATATTATCTCTATGTTAGCAAAAAATACATTTGAATTAAAACGCTGAGTGAGGCCGAAGGCCGAGGGTGGCGTTTTAAAGCGGTATATTATCATGCTTTTTCCATGGGTTACTTAACTTTTTCTTTTTCAAAGTTCGCAATGCATTGGCAATTTTAAATCGGGTGTTGTGTGGCATGATAACGTCATCAATAAAACCTAGTGATGCGGCAACAAATGGGTTGGCAAAGCGCTTTTGATATTCATCTGTACGCTCTTTGATTTTTTCAGGATCATTCATATCGGCACGGAAAATAATTTCCACCGCACCTTTTGCGCCCATAACCGCAATTTCCGCCGAAGGCCACGCGTAATTCACGTCACCGCGAATATGTTTCGAACTCATAACATCATAAGCGCCACCATAAGCTTTGCGAGTGATGATTGTTACTTTTGGAACTGTTGCTTCCGCATAAGCAAAAAGCAATTTTGCGCCATGCTTAATAAGGCCGCCATATTCTTGCTTAGTGCCCGGCATAAACCCTGGAACATCAACAAATGTAACGATTGGAATATTGAAACAATCGCAAAAGCGCACAAAGCGCGCAGCTTTTCGTGATGAATCACTATCCAAAACGCCCGCAAGGCTCATGGGTTGATTGGCAACTATGCCAACGCTTGCGCCTTCAACACGTCCAAAGCCGCAAACGATATTTTTTGCAAAATCTTCGCCAATTTCAAAGAAATCACCATCATCAACCGTTTTTTCGATTAATTCTTTGATGTCATAAGGTTGGTTTGGATTGCTTGGAACCAATGTGTCTAATGAATAATCTGGTTCATTTTTAACGACACGGCCTTCACGAATTGGGGCTTTTTCTTGGTTATTAGCTGGAATGAAATCCATAAGGCGGCGAATTTGGGTCAATGCCTCAAAATCATTTTCAAATGCACCATCAGCAACACCAGATTTTTGTGTGTGAACGCGTGCACCGCCCAGTTCCTCTGCGGTTACTTGCTCATTTGTAACGGTCTTAACAACGTCTGGGCCAGTGACGAACATATTTGATGTATCACGCACCATAAAGATGAAATCAGTCATAGCAGGTGAATAAACATCACCGCCCGCGCATGGCCCCATAATCACCGAAATTTGCGGAACAACGCCAGATGACAAAACATTTTCAAGGAAAATATCGGCATATCCCGCAAGTGATTCAACACCTTCTTGAATACGTGCACCACCTGCATCAAAAAGACCAATAATAGGCGCGCCGTTTTTAACCGCCATTTGTTGAACTTTAACAATCTTTTCGGCGTGTGAGCGCGATAGAGAGCCACCAAAAACCGTAAAGTCTTTAGAAAAAACATAAACAAGGCGACCGTTAATAGTGCCATGCCCAGTAACAACACCGTCACCAGGGATTTTTTTGGCATCCATACCGAATTCTTTACAACGGTGTTCGACATAAACGTCATATTCTTCAAATGAATTTTCATCCAATAATAGTTCAAGACGTTCACGTGCAGTAAGTTTGCCCTTTGCATGTTGTGCATCAATGCGTTTTTGACCACCGCCTAATTCGGCCTCTGCACGTTTAGCTTCCAACATTTCGATGATATGTTTCATAATCGTCCCCAAACTATTTTTGACAATTTGCCATAAACAACAAAAATAGCAATGACAAGCCGCCAAAAGTATATATTATATAGAATACCTAGTTAGATATGTTTTCACCAAAAACAAATCAATTTCAGACTATGACTTGGCAAATTATATATATTTTTGTAATCTTAAAAAATGGCATCTTCAAAAGCGAAAAACATAGATAAGCAAAAAAATAAAAAGATTTGGATATATGTTTTTTGCGGCATATTTTCATTCATTGCCATAAGCACATATTTATTCCGCACAAATATTTTCAAAGAACTTATTGGCCCCAACATCCCATTTCAGGTTGATGAACCACCCCCTGCCCCTGATTATAGCGATTCATCGGCATGGGCGAAAAGACCGCAAGGGGCATTAAACAATAAACCCGCCGTTTTTTATGTTCATCCAACAACTGATTATACTGGATCATACGGCTGGAATGACGATATTAATGATGCAAAATCGCGTGAAATTCTTGAAAAAGTTGCGATACCAAATCATGCAATGCCTTTTAATATTGATGGCAATTTATGGATACCAAGATATCGTCAGGCAACATTATTCTCAACACTTGCTTATAATGATGATACGCGTGGTGCACTTGAACTTGCATATCATGATGTTGAAACCGCATTTGATAATTTCCAAAATGCAATTGGCAAAGATACGCCCTTTGTAATCGCAGGAATGAACCAAGGTGCGCTTCATATTACACGTCTTTTGCAAGCAAAAATTGCAAATACACCGCTAAATAGACGCCTAATCGCGGTTTATTTAATCGACCAAACAATCGCGAAAGATGAATTAAACAATCAAAATTATGGCGATTTGAAAATTTGCAACGATAAGAATCAAACGCATTGCATTGTTTCGTATCATGCAATTGATGATAATAATCAGCGAAACCAAAAATTATTCAAAAACCGAAGCCCACTTTATACTTTAAGTGAAAATTACCATACGCTTGCCAATAAAGAAAATATTTGCGTTAATCCCATTAATGGCGGCACATCAGATGCGGCGGATAGTGCACAAAATAAGGGGTCTGCAGCGGCAAATAATCTTGAAAATGGTATGGAACCTGCATTTTTGCCGTTTGAAACTGGGGCAATATGTAAAGATGGGATTTTATTGGTTGAACATAATCGTTCCCAAAGTTTAAAGCCGCCATGGTTTGAACTTGGGACTTTTTATAAAATACCGAATTATAATCTTTTCTATCAAGCACTACAGCAAGATTGCCAAAACCGCATAAATATTTTTATGCAGCAGAATAAAAAATGATGCCCCAATATCTAAAACAATTGTATTTGGGCTTTGCAAAATTATTTCCTTCAGTCTAATGCAAGCTTATGTCTGATATTAAACCACCGAAACAACTTAAAAATTCTTCTGAATGCGAAAATATGCAGGATGTAAGATATGAAGTTGATAGACTTGACCAATTAATCGTTGAATTACTTGCCCAGCGTCAAACTTTCATGGATGCAGCGGCAAGAATTAAAGCAGATAGAAATCTTGTTCGCGATGAAGCAAGAATTGAAGATGTGGTATCCAAAGTTAAACAACACGCAAGCGAACATAATTTATCACACGATATTGTAGAGCCTGTTTACAGACTATTGATTGAAAAATGCATTGCCCACGAATTCAATACTTTTGATAAAATATACCCAAAATAATTTAGCTTTTTAGGCTATCCATCGCAATTTTATGCTCTAAATTGGCAATTTCGTAAATTACATCATCTAAGGCTTGGATTATTTGTTCACGCCACATGAATTTTTCATCCTTAGATAAGACTCCAGACTTTGCCGCTTCTTCAGCACCACCGCAAATATCGGCAAGCCCCCAAGCACCAATTGAACGCGCAGAACCTTTAATTGTATGCGCACCAACCATCCAATTTGGGGTTTCGGTTTCTGGTTCAAGCAATTTCACCCAAATTTCGGCCTGCTGTCGAAAAAGACCAAGAACCTCAGACTTAAGCGATGAATCACCCATCGTCATTTCATCAAGATGCGCAATATCGATAATTGATTTTTTATTTACTTCGTTTTCCATGAATTAAAATTAATACAACTTCCTAAACAAATTGTTCATTATACAGTCAGCTTTGAAAAGTTACACTTAATTTGCGTTACCGCTTAGTTTAAGGACTTATGGTCATGAAAAAAGTTTTTGGTTCAGAATCTATTAAAAGTTCTATATTCGCAATTTCAGCGATATTGACTGCTTCAACTTTATTTAATGCAAACGCATATGCATTTACACGACCGCCAATGGAAGAACGTGATGCAATCATAAAGCATGGCGACAATGGCAATAAAGGTGACCGCGTCAACCTTTCACGCGACAATAATCAACAAGAAAAACTTCAAGAATATCGTCAACCACAAAGAACGGAAAACCCAAAGCCGACTGAACAAGATTTATCACGTATGAATCAAATGCAATTTGGGCGCCCTAACCCATTCCCAAATCAAAATAATTATCAGAGACCGCCGCAAAACTCCGAAACACCAAGGGTTGCGGATCGTGATAATAATCGCCGTGATGATTATAGAAAAGATAGTCGTCGTGATAATGACCGAGATAATGACCGCCGCAACAACCATCGCGACGATGATAATAGACGTCAAAGCAATTGGAATAATGGCTGGAACTGGGGTTCAAACAACAATAATCACAATGATTATCGTCGTGATGACAATAGACACAATAATTATTCATGGAATCGCTACGATAATAATTCACGTAAACATTTTGAATTTGGTCGGCGCGACGGCCAAAATTATTGGGGACCAAATGGCAATAATTGGTCACATTGGAATAATTCATGGGGCGACCCAAATTATTATGCACGCCGCTGGGGCTTTGATGCATATGACCAATATCGTGGTTGGCGTCGCGGGAATGTTTGGTATTCGCACCCAAGCCTTTGGAATGATTGGGGTGGCTGGTATTCATTCTTCTTATCCGATGGGATTTGGGGATTTAGCTATTCAAACTATGGCGACCCATATTATAATTCGTATGGCAATCAGTGTTTAAAAATGCAAACAAGCGATTGGCAATATGGAAGGCGGGCAATTTATAGCTTTGTTGCGTGCTTAAATCGCTGGGGCCAATATGAAGAAGTTCGTGGAACACGAAATTTCGAAGGTTGGGATTATTAGAAAATTTCAAAAAATATGGGGCACCTAAAGTGCCCCTTTTATTTTCAACTAAGCAACGCGCTTTACACTTTGATGTGTCGTTTGATTCAAGGCATTTATAATTGCTTGAACTTCATGACAAGCATGTACAATATCTGGTAAAATTGCTTGTCTCCCTTCTACACTATGCTCACCTACGGCGCGGCCTGCAAATTCTGCAACCCTGCCGGCGCCAATACCTGCCGCAATTGCGCATAATTCTTCACCCGCGCGGGCGAAGCAATCAGTATCCGTCAGGACAATTGATGAATATAATTCACCAACCTTACGCGGCCATAAATCTGAAAAGTCATGTAAAATACCTTCAAGCGAGTGGGTTCCTGCTATTTGGGCATATTTTTGAAGAACGTCTACATCAATAATTTTGGGCCCAATTTTCTCGCTATGTTCGGGTGAAGTTTCTTCATTCAAATCATCGATGTAATAATCGTCTGCTGATGAATGTAATGTGTTTGCAAGAGCTTCTAAATCCACAGGTTTAGATAATACAATATCCATACCTGATTGTTTACAAAAATCGATTTCAGAAGTTTCAGTGCGTCCAGTTAAACCAACAATTGGTGTCGATGTATTCATTGAAGATTTGCGGATTTCAGTTGCGGCAGTTGCCCCATCCATTCTTTCCATGGTTACATCAAGTAATATTACGTCAAAATGCTCATGCGTGGCTTTTTCTAACGCTTCATCGCCATCAGTTGTTGCAATAACTTCAAAGCCAACATTTGTAAGAAAATGGCAAACCATTTTACGCATACCAGCATTATCTTCTGCATAGAGAATTTTTAACATGTTAACCCCTAAGCGAATAAAACACACCCTATTTACTTGATTATTAACAAAAATATAGCTTTGTGTAAAAAAGAGGCAAAAATGCATTAAATTTACATATCAAACTTTAAATTACCATCAAATTATAAGCTAATGATTGACAAATTGACGCAATATAATATGCTTAAAGCAAGACTAATTAGGTTGGGGAACGTCTTATGGAACAGTTTATTAGCATACTAATCCAAAAAATAATCGCTGTTTCACTTGGCCTATGCTCTATAAATTATCAGCCTAATGATGACAAATATACACAAGTCGATTCTTCTGTGACGGCATTTGAAATGCAATTAGGTACAAATCATGGTTTCACCGCTACTATGGATACAAAAAGCGGATCTGCAAATCTTGATAATCTAGGTGCAAGCTCTAAATCGCATTTAAAAAGCCTAAGCCTTACTTTTGGCGAATAATCACAATTATAAATTGTATACATGGTATAAATCATTCAAATAATGATATGCTTGTCATTTATTGGTGATTAATCATATTGCAAAACGTTTAAATATGGCGTTTTAGTCACTATCTAATATCAAATTTTCAAATTTGCTTTGAATTATAACGGCGATAAAAAATGAATAACAGCGATAACAACGAATATAATAAAATTGCTGAAAAAAATAAAAATTCAGATTTTGAATTACATGATCCAAATGAAGGCACATCACCTGCCCGCGTTTTTGAAAATGCGCTTACAAATCAAACCGAAGCTTTTACTTTTGAAACCGATGAAGAAGAAACTATAAAGCAGCGCAAAAGAAGGCGCAAAAAAAAGCCGCAACCTTATTTATTGGTTTTCTCATTGGTTGTTGCCACTTTATACATAATTGGCGCACTTTTATATGTTAATAATCTTCAAAATAAAGCGATTAATGAGCTTGATGTTTTCACAATGATTGTAACCCTTCTTGGGCCTGCGGCATTAACTGTGCTTGCTGGCTTTTTGGGTGAATCAATAAGTAAGGCAAACCGCGATTCAAGAACATTAACTTTATATGCAAAGCGTATTTTAGAGCCTGAAAAATCACTTTCAGATGGTGTTAAATCACGCCTTTCAAGCGTTCGTGAAGAAATTGAAAAACTAGAAGTAACAATTAATGCCGCAACTAACCGACTTGCTGGACTTGAAGAAAATATAAGAACAAAAAATCTTCAATTACGTGAAGTAACCAACGAAGCGCGCGGCGGCGCTGATCAATTGGTAAATACTATGGAAGCTGAACGTAACCGTCTGTCTTCTATTTTAAACGGCCTTGCTGAATTAAATAAATCGGCACAAAATTCGGCGCGTCAGGCAACAATTGGCCTTGATGAGAAAACCGCCCTTTTGACTAAAGCTGCTGAAGCCTTGACCGAAACCTCAAATAGTGCCGCAAATGCCGCTGAAAATGCTGCACAAAGACTTGATGGCGCAGTCGATAAAGCAATTGGTGCCGCAAGCAGTTTGGATGAAGCGTCAATGCGTGGCGAACAAGCTATTGGGCGCGCCCATGATTTAATGGTTATGGCCCGCGTTAGTGCTGATAAGGCAATTGGCGGTGTTTCAAATGCAATTGATTATCTAAATGATGCGGCGAATAATGCGGCCGAGACGGCAAAACAAGTTTCACAATTAGTTGCCAAAGAAAATGAAAATACGCTTCAAAATTCTGAAGTAATGATTGAAAACGTTCGCCAAATTGCCGAACAAAGCGCAAAACATATTGTTAGCCTTATGGAAGCAGAAGCGCAAAACGCAAGCTTGAAAGCACAAGAAAGCGTTCAAGCTTTTGAAGAAACCGCTTCTTCCGTCAAAAAACTTACCGAAGAAGCAGGCAATCTTATCGCCGCACAATTACAGGCAAATAAACATAGAATTGATAATCTTCGCCAACAAAGCTTCGAACTTAGTCAAGAAGCAGATAGTTTTGCACAAAGCCGCCTTAACTCTGCTAAAGATTTGATTGAACAATCATCTGGCCTACTTAACGATGCCGGTGAAAAAATTAATTCGCGCTTCAATGATGTTGCAAATGTCTGCATTGAACAAGCAAAATCAATTGAGGCGATTATTGATGGCTTAAATAATAAACTTGATAGTCTTCCAAAAGAAGCACAAAGCCGTGCCAATATGGTTGAAGCCTTACTAAATGAGACATTAAGCAAACTCAATGACGCAGGAAAACAGGCCGCAGAAGAAGCAAAGGGATTAAATGAAAACTTCCAGAGCAGGCTTCAAGAATCATATTCTGCACTTGGTGAAGTTGCGCAAAGACTTGCGGCAATTTCTGGAATTGGGATGGTGCAACCGCCTATAAATGCTTCTATGAATAAACCAATACAAGAAGCGCCAAAGCAGAATATAAATATCGAAAATAACAATGATATTATGCCTGATCCGCGTTCTATAATTGGTCGCCCAATCCATCATCAAGAACCAGAGGCGACACCATCAAGTGATAATGTAGCCAAAACCAACGAAACTTCTGATGAAGAAATCAAAACTTCACAAAATAAAATCACAAGTTTTGGTTCAATCTTATCGCCAAATATTCCTGTGCGCTCAACACCGATACAAAATGCGCCAATTCCTTCACCTATTGAACAAAAACCTGAAAAAATTGAAGAAAACACAAAACCGACTTTTGTTTTGCGTGGGCGAACCTCTAATATAGATGATGAAATTGTATCGCTTAATGCAGATAAAAAAGATTCTATCAAGGATGCTGTTTCACAGTCTGAAAAACCTGAGGAATTGCCAATTGAAGTAAATCTTCATTCGGAAACAACAATCGCAAGCGCACAAACAAAACCTATTTCAACCCCGATTGAAGCACAAGAAGTTAGTGCGCCAACAAGCATTACTTTAAATCATGACATAGATCGTGATTGGTCATGGCGTGAGGTTTTGCTTTCATCTGGCGCGCAAAAACAAACTACAGAAGATAAAATTAAATCTGATATTTTGAGCGAATTTGCATTGGATAGAATATTGAATGATGCCACTTTGGAACGCTATATTCAGGCATATTCGCGAAATGCAATGAAAGCAAAAGATTTGACCAAATCAAATCTTCCGATGCAAATAAGCGGTCTACAGCGTAAAATAGCTGAAAATCTCGAATTAAGACCATTCCTTGCAAGATTTGTTGATGAACGCCGTGAATTGGTAAAACTTGGGCGCCTTCGTGGCAATGATTTGCGAATTTATTTACTTGCCGAAGCATCCTTGGATTGATTTTGTTCAATAACCCAATCAAGGATTTGCCCCGCCGCAATTTGCGTTGCACTTTGTAAAGCAAGGGCAGGTTCAATGGCATTGCCTTTTTTAGCAATTGTATCAATTTCAAAAACTTTATTGGCAATTGCGCTTCTGTCATAATAATTAATAAGTCGCGCACTAATCGTAACATTTGCATGGCCAGGTTTACGCCAACCAGGTTCGGTTACATCAAATCTTGTAACATCAAGCGCAAGGAAATAATTTGCCCTTAAAGTTGTTGTTTCGCGCCCAACCAATTTGAATGCCAATGATTTATCGAAAGTCTCAATCAAAAGG
Organism: uncultured Caulobacteraceae bacterium; assembly: GCA_964557085.1. Taxonomy (GTDB): domain Bacteria; phylum Pseudomonadota; class Alphaproteobacteria; order Caulobacterales; family Aquidulcibacteraceae; genus Pseudaquidulcibacter. Next base: position 2,429 of record CAZKYS010000004.1, on the reverse strand, counting down.
CTTTGAATTGCCTTTGGCGCAGGTGCAATAAGATTTACGCCATCAACATAGGCAAGCGAACCATCAGGCAAATTTACCATAATCTCATTAGTTGCAAGACTGCGCGGCATTTGAGGAACATCAATAATAATAGACTTATCAATCGCTTCACGCGCCACAATATCTTTAGAAGCGTAAAATGGCGCGATAAGCGCAGGCTTTCCAGGCTTTGGTAAAAGAGATACACAACCTCCAAGCATTGTAGGAATTACAAGGCCAATCACAGAAAATTTCAAAAATGATTTTATACGCATTATTTTTTCCAGCGAACTTTTTTGCTTGGCGATTTTGCAAGTAAGCCTGTTGGGCTTTGGTTTAAATCTTGAACTAATTTATCAATATTGTCACCGGCGGTTGAAATTTCTTTTGCCGCAAGGCTTAAATCAGGCAATGTTTCATTCGAACCAATACGGAAGAAATCATCTACTGAGGCAGATGCCTTATTAACGCCATTTGCCGCATTTTTAATTTCCAAAGTTGCATCACGCAATTGAACATTAGTTCTATCAAATTCTTTCAAAGAATTTCGTGTATCAGATGTAAGGCCACGCAAATCCTTAACTAAGAATTGCCCATCATCAAGAATTGAATTTGCCTTTTTTGAAATAGTGCCTGTTTGCTCAATTAGGCTTTGTCCTAATTGTGAATAGGTTCCGGCGGCAGTATTAAAACTATCACTACTTGATTTGGTGGCCTGTGAAAGTGTTTGGGCAAGGCGTGAAACCTCAATACCTGCTTTATTAATATTATTTGCTGCTTCGTTGGTTTTGTCCAAAAGCGCACCACGCGCACTTATTAGCTCACTCGCGCGGCGTGTATTTTCGAGGGTTAGGGCAAAATTGCGCAGATTTTGGTCATCAAGCAGCATTTTCATGCGGTTCAAGGTTTCAATAGAAGTATCAACAACCCCTTGCCCACCTTGGAATAATCTATCTAATTGGCCATAGCGGGTTGTAATTACTGGGCGTTCTTGCCCCGCAAGTTTAACAAGCGGACCTGCATTCTTACTTCCCGCAAGAATTTGAATATATGCAAGGCCAGTAAGCCCCGCAGGTTCAAGCTGTGCAACTGAATCAGATTTTACAGGTGTATCAGACAAAACACGAATTCGCGCGACCACAGAACTTGGGTCAGTTTTATCAAGGCCTAATTTGGTGACTTCGCCAACTTTAATACCGTTAAACCTTACCTCACCGCCCAATTCAACGCCGCGAACAGGGCCGTTGAATTTCACATCATAGACAGCATAAGATTTATCCAAACCTGCATTGGCAATCCAAACCGCAAATATAGCAGCCATTATCAATGAAAGAAGCGTAAACGCCCCAATCAATATATAATTAGCCCGTGTTTCCATTAATTACCCAATAAAACCCAAATTTAGAATCAATAAATATTTATCGCCCACATTTTAAAGTGGAAAAATAATATAGCAATGCAAACTTCCTTTGCATAGAAATAGATTTTAACCCAATGCAGCGCGCCCACGCGGCCCTGAAAAATATTCTTTTAACCAACCGTCCGCCTGCGAACGCACATAATCAAGCGGGCCAATTGCTTCAATATGTTTATTGGCAAGTGCCGCGACCCTATCACAAGCATCACGTAAAGTGTCTAAATCATGGGTTATAAGAAAAACTGTAAGCCCCAATGTTTCTTTTAATTCATTGATTAATTCATCAAATCGACCCGCAGTAATTGGATCAAGCCCTGCAGTTGGCTCATCAAGAAATAAAATATATGGATCAAGCGCAAGAGCCCTTGCAAGGGCGGCACGTTTTCGCATGCCACCTGATAATTCAGAAGGTAATTTCTGCGCCGAACTTAATGGAAGCCCCGCCATAAGGATTTTTAATTCGGCAATTTCCACCATCATTTTTTTTGAAAGATTTGTATGTTCTTTCATCGGTATCATTACATTTTCAAGAACATTCATCGATGAAAAAAGCGCGCCATCTTGGAACATTACGCCCCAATAAGATGCAAGTTGCTTTTTGGCGGCATCAAGGTTTTCCCAAACATTAACCCCCATAACTTCAACAGAGCCTGAAAACGGGCGATTAAGGCCAATGATTGTTCGTAACAAAACTGATTTACCAGCGCCAGAGCCACCAACAATGCCAATGGTTTCACCGCGTAAAACATCTAAATCAAGGTTTTCGTGAATGATATTTTCACCAAATTTATTGGTTACACCACGCAACTTTATTGCGATTTCGCTTTCATCACATTCTAGTATGGGGGTGATTGCATCTTTTGGTATCATATCTCAAGCTCATTATAGACCATTGCGAATATAGCATCCACAACAATGACCATGAAAATAGATTGAACAACCGCCGCAGTTGTATTTTTCCCAAGTGAAATAACATCGTTTTCAACTTCAAGGC
>CAZKYS010000003.1:0-48184 GCA_964557085.1 uncultured Caulobacteraceae bacterium | reverse complement strand
GGCGTGAAGTTACATCAACCTCAAGACCTTTTGACACCATTTTATCAACGTTGAAGCTGCGGAAGTTGAAGCCTGTCCACGCATTCATTTGATAATCAGTTACGATTTCATAGAATAGCGCGCCATTGATAGTTGTGCGCCCAGGCAAGCCAGTCCATTTCCAGCCCAATTCATAATTGTCTGTATATTCTGGTTTAACGCGCCAATCTTCGATTGAGAAAGTAGTAGTAGCCGCAGGATTGATATTGAATGCAGAGCGGTCATAGTTGAAACCACCTGATTTATAACCACGTGCATAAGTTCCATAAACCATAAGGTCTTTTGAGAAATTATGAGCGTATGAGAAAGTACCATTTACGGCATTTTCACTATCAGAAGCGGCATAATTGCCATTCGCTTGAGTGTTCAAAATTGGGTTACACAATAAAGACATTAAAGCGCCAGCAGCAGATGTTTGCAGACCAGCAGTCAATGATTTCATTGTAATACCCGGTGCCAATTGAGTTGTGCTTTGCATAGCGGCACAGGTTGCAGTATTTGCAAGCAATTGTGATGAAACGTCTTTTTCATCATGATTATAACGAAGACCGATAGTGATTTTATCGTTCGCAGTTAATTCATAAATGTCATGCGTAAAGAATGACCAGCTTTTTGCTGTTACATCTGAATGCTCAGTCTGTTGGCCCTCACCTGCAACCGGTGCTGTTGTACGAATTGCATTACCATAAGCAGTTGAAATAGCCCTTGCATTTGTAATTGCATTTGCCAAAGTCATACCAGGGATTTGCATCATTTGCGCAACTAAACCTGGGCATAGAGCTTGTGCAAGAACACTATTTGTGCCGCCAAGTGAACCATAGATAGTTGAACCAGGTGCAACCGCATATGCAGTAGATCCTGTACATGGGTTAGCAGGACCATTTGAAGTTGACCAAGGTACAGCAACGCCAGATGCAACTGCATCAGCATAACGCGCAGCATCAACACCATTTTTAATGCTGTCATCAAATTTGGTTTTCTCATTCATATAGAATGCACCGACCAACCAATCTAAATTGCCAGTTTTACCATTCAAACGGAATTCTTGTGTGAATGTGTCAAATTTCAATTTATATGCATCACGGTAAGCACGATCTATACCAGAGAAGTCAACGTCTTGACCACGTAACAAGTCCCATTTGCGGAAAGCTGTTACAGAAGTGAATTTACCAATTGAAGTATTCCAGTTTAATTCACCAGAAATACCTCTATCATCAACACGTTCGGTAAGGTCACGGCCCGGTGTATTTGCGATTTGTGCTGCACGTTCATTAATTGAAGGAATACCAACAAGACCACGCATTGCAGCAACAGCTTGAATAGCGGGTGCAAGAGCACCAGATTTCACGCGAACTGCAGAACAGCAAAGCTCATCAGTTTTTGAAACGTCAGCTATTAAACGCAAGCTTGCATCATCATTGATATCAGTCAAAGTTTGTGCACGAACATAATATCTATTGCGATTGTTCACATCTTTTTTAGTGTTCACATCATACAACAAACCATCACGTGCAGTTCCACCAACTTCAAGACGTACCGCAGTATGTTCAGTAAGGCCGTTGGTATATCCCAATGAAGAAGACATCAAACCAAAGTTGCCGACTTCTAATTTGCCATAAATATTACGTTCAAATTTTGGTGCCGCAGTTGTAATTGAAACTGCACCCGCAGAAGTATTGCGACCGAACAACGTTCCTTGTGGACCGCGCAAAATCTCAATACGTTCAACTTTTGGCAAATCAGTAAGCGCAGCACCAGAACGATTGCGATACACGCCATCAACAAAAACTGCAACCGCACCCTCATAGCCAGGATTATCAGAACCAGTACCAATACCGCGAACCTGAATCTGAGCAGATGAACCGTTTGATTGACCAGTTTGCACTTTATATGATGGTGTAACTTGTTGAAGGTTACGAACATCAGTGATGCCTGCTGATTGGATTGTTGCGGCACTTACAGCAGTCACAGCAACAGGAACATCTTGCAAAGCTTTTGCACGACCAGTTGCAGTTACAACGATGGTTTCACTATTCTTGCTATCTTGTGCATAAACATTCGTTGCCAGTGTCAAAGCAATAAATGATGCACCAAATGCATAAGCCGAAGCTTTTACTTTAGAAATTTTCATTATTTCCCCCTAATTATCGCACATTTTACATCAGTTTTCCAAAGTTTAAAAAGCAAAAAGTGTAAAACATGTGAAATTCAAAAATTTTTCCGGACAAAACACCCATTGAAAAGCTTCCAATCAAAAATAATTTGAAAGGAACAAATCTTGGGATAGTTAATTAATTTTATTTCCTCTATTTCAAAAACTTAAAATCGCTTATTACTGAAGCGTTTTATTTCAAGATTGCTATTAAATCGACAATTTTGTCAATTAAAAAAACAGTTACGGAAGCGATATTTGTAAATAGAATAGCAGTTTACCTTACGTCCTTAACTGCTTTAAGACGCTTTGGAGATAAAATCGGCTTTGATACCTTGCATTCTTGCGCCAGAAAAGTTTGCACCTTCTATATCAGCGCCCGTGAAATCCGCGTTTTTCAATTCTGCTTTTTCAAATCTACAGAACCTTAATTGTGCATTTACAAATGATGCATCGCGCAACAAATCTTCTCTTACACCCAAAGTTCCAATATTGGCACCTCTAAAATCTGCTTTTGTAAGATTAGCACCGCTAAAATTCACACCACGTAAATCTGCACAAACAAATACTGCACCACGCAAATCTGAATTACTAAAATTGGCACCTTGTAATTGTGCTTCGGCAAAAACGACACCAATTGCACATGAATCTTTTGCATTTATTCCAGTTAATCGCATACCACGTAATTGCGATTTAAAATGCCGTAAATCATGCCCAACAATATTCGCAAGCCTTCCACGCTTTCCGCCCGATTGCCACCATTCTTGATGCTGTTGCAACATTTCCAAAGCATCTTGGTTTTTTGATGCATTCAGAATCGAAGGGCTAAGAATTGCATTTGAAATTAAATCTTTTGTAAAATTTGCATTACGCAAATCAACCTTTGCAAGATTTGCATTTTTAAAGCTTGCGCCATCAACTTTTGAATTTTTTAAGTTTGCATTTTCTAAATTAGCATCTTCAAAGTTGCAATTTGTCAAAATTGCGCCCTCAAGATTTGCATCTGTCAAAATAGCACCATTAAAACATGCATCGTTAAATTTGGAGTTTGACATATCTGCTTTTTCAAGCATTGCGCCTGAAAAATCAGATACGCGTTCTGAATTTGATTTACGATCAAAACGCAATTCTTTCATCTGATTTTGCTTGTCATAATACATTATAACCGCATCACGAAAATCAGCTTTACTTAGGTTGGCATTACTTAAATCTGCACCGCAAAAAATTGCCCCCCTTACATCTGCGCCCGTAAAGTTCACGCCATTGAGTTTTGCATTCTTAAAATTTGCACCAGTCAAAATTGCGCCAGTAAAATCGACACCAGTCAAATCAACATTTTCAAAGTCAGCGCCTACAAGCTCACATTGTCTTAATTTTCTGTTGGGAAGTTTCAGATTTCTAAAATCTACAATTTTTAAACTAAGCCTTTTTCCGCCACTCATGGAAGCGACAAATTTCTCATGGCAAATAATCATTTGGCGCAATGTTTCATTATCTAATTTTTCATGCGCATAAGTCATGTTGCCCCCATGATCAGCCTATAACAATCAGACATTGCATTCATGCGATTAACAACCAATTAACGATAATTGGTTTTTTACATAAAAATCAGCATGTTAATCTATATATTATATACCAAATTATCTTTTTGCGCCGCGAAGATTTGCACCGTAAAAAGTTGCCCCATGCATATCGGCACCAACAAAAACACCCTCTTGGGCTTTTGTATTGTCAAATTTTACATATCTTAAAACAGAATTTGTAAAATCTGAATATTTAACCTGACCACTTGCAATTGGTAGAGGGTCAAGATTTGCACCACTAAAATCTGCTTTGGTTAGTTTGGTATTTACAAAATTTGCACCGCGCAAATCACAATTAGTAAATATTGCGCCCCTTAAGTCAGAACCCTCAAACATCGCACCTTGAAGCTGACTTCCGGAAAAATCTACGCCTCAAGCACGCGCCTCTTCAACCTTAAGCGCAGTAAGCCTTAGGTTTTTGAAATATGCAGCCAAAGGCCTTAAATCCTTACCGCTTAAATCGGCATGGCGCCCTGATGTGCCGCCACTTTCCCACCAATCCTGATGCTCTATAGTTGCTTTACGTAAATATGGCGCCTCTTCCATTGCCGTGCTATCAGGTGACATTAATGCACCTTCTAACATTGCAGCCTTTGGCGGGTTTGCACCAAAATTAACATTGGTAAGAATTGCATCTTTGAATGATGCGCCTTCTATTTTAGCACCAAAAAGATCGGCACCTTCAAGGTTTGCGCCACTTAAATCACAATTTTTTAATTGCGCACCATTAAGCTTAACGCCACGCATTGAACATTCAGCAAAAACAGCCCCAATTGCACTTGCACCATTGAATTGTGACTTATCTAAAGTTGCACCAGTGAAATTTGCCCCATCTGCTTCACCAAATTGTTTAACATGCTTTAGAACTTGAAACCCGCCCCTAGTATCTGTCTTGGCAACATTAGTTTCACGAAAATCTGTTTCAGTTAAATCAGCAAATGATAAATCAGCACCAGCAAGAAAAACGCCGCGCAAATTTGCTTTGCTAAGATTTGAGTGCTGTAAATTTGCTTTTCGAAAATTTGATCCATTGAGATTACAACGAACGAATTTTGCACGGCTAAGATTGCTACCCTCAAAATTAACGCCAACTAATTCTGCATCAGAAAAGTCCATACCTGCAAAATCAAAGTTGCTTAAGTCAACAAATCTAAGATGTAGTAATTTACCGCCCGTTTTACGGGCAATAAAAAGCAAATGCTGCTTTAATAACTCAGCAAGCATCTCTTTATCAATCTTTGAATAAGTAACCGCCATAGAACCTACTTTGAAGTTTTATTAGGTTAATTACATCTATAGGTTAACAATTTCCTTAAGGAAGCGATTCCAATTTATTAAAAACTAAATTTTACTAGTATTTGTGCATAATGTTCAAAAACTCGGCAATAAACAGCATAATGTATAGACGTTTTTTTATATGCATTTATTTTGCCAGCTTAAATATGTATTTTTTTTACATAAATAAAACTATCAATAATATTGATATTAAATTTACTATATCAAACAATGTAACCCATTTAGCATGAAGACATAAATTTGCCTGTAAAGATAGACAAGCAATTCATATTAAAACTAATTTATGTGGAAAAATGGTGGCGGGGGAGAGACTTGAACTCTCGACCTCGCGATTATGAGTCGCGCGCTCTAACCAGCTGAGCTACCCAGCCACTTGGGATGTGCCCATCTAATGCAGCTTTAACAAAACGGCAATAGCATATTCAGCATATTTATCAGTGATATGAAAATTAGTGCAGAATTTAATACATACGACAAATTCAAACTAAATCGCCATTTAGATAAAATTTTATTATTCATCTTCGTATAATTTTTAGCCGATTCATATAAATTATCTGCCTAAGGATAATAAAAATGAACCAACATCTGGCACGTATTTTACCCGACAATTTGGAAGAATTGTTGAAACTACATAAAAACTATCTAAATGGCGTTACCAGTGGTCAAAGGCTTATAATAAAATTTGCTGATTTTTCAGACTTAAATTTTCGTGAATTCGATTTTTCGGAGGCCATTTTTATTTCATGCGATTTTTCGCGTGCTAATCTTGAAAATTGCTGTTTTGATGGGGCATCTGTTAGTGGTTGCAACTTCTCTAATGCTAAAATGAAGTCAGTTTCGATGATAAAGGCAGATATACGCGGGGCAATTCTTCGCGGTGCTGACCTTGCCATGGCAAATTTAGAAGATGCCGATTTGCGCGAAGGAAAAGTCCCAAAAATTGATAATAGCAATCAAATTAGTAGCATAGATAATATTGATAGGCCAACGGATGCACAAAATGCCAATTTTAGCGGTGCAAATCTTGGTAATTCAAAAATGGGAAATATCGCCGCTTATGGTGCTAATTTTCAGTTTTCAACATTAAATGGTGCAAACCTTTCAGGAGCATTATTAAAAAATTGCGATTTTAGTGGTGCGAACCTTGCGGGTGCAACTTTAAAAGGCGCGCTTATTGATGGTGCAATTTTCTATGATGCTATATTAACTGGAACGAATTTTGGACAAAACATTCCATCATCAAACAATCTAACCGGTGCATTATTAAGCGTAAGCAAACAAGAAAATGCAAATAAAAACAATTTAATACAATCATTAATTAACCATCAAACTTGGTATGAAACTAATGGTAGCACTGGAAATGTTGCCAATTTCGAAAACCTCGATTTAAGAGTGATTTCCCAATATTTCAAAGAAAGATGCCTTACCGCCCTAAATGCAAAAGGGTGCATTGCCGCAGGAATTTTATTCATGGAATCGCAATTACAAGGCGCAAACTTTGAAAACGCAGATTTGCGCGGGGCTTCATTCATCAAAGCCGATTTACGCGGCGCAAACTTTAGGAATGCACGACTAATCAAAGCCAATTTTAGCCACGCAAACCTTGGAAGCCTGATAATTGGAAATATTAACAAAATATCGGACTTTTCCAAAGCAGACCTTCGCTATGCATGTTTTGATAATGCATTCTTACATGAGGCAAATTTTGCAAATGCTCAAACAGATGACGCCAGTTTCACTGGCGCAAATGTTTTAGGAAAAACTATAAGCCAAAACGCAATTATTATTTAGTTTTGAATTGCTTTAATAATGTTTCACGCAATTTAGCGCATTTCAGAACTGATTTCTCTTTGACATGTCCATAGCCGCGAATTTCTTGCGGAATTTGGGCAATTTTTAGGGCTAAAGCAAAATTATCTTTGTTTAAGCCTGACATTAAAACATCAATATCTTCAATATATTGCGAGATTAATGCACGTTCGGTTTTACGCTCTTCACTATAACCAAAAATATCAAGCGCAGAACCCCGAAGGAATTTGAAATTCTTCATAATTTTGAAGAATGCAAACATAGAGCTTCCATATTTTTGCTTAATCATTTCCCCAGTGACAGGGTCTTTTTTGGCAAATAATGGCGGGGCAAGCCAAAGATTGATTTTTATATCACCGCCAAGCGTTGATCTTAATTCATTCCAATATTCATCTTGTGAATAAAGACGTGCAACCTCATACTCATCCTTATAGGCCATTAATTTGAAAAGGTTTTCGGCGATTGAATATGATAATTCATCGCTTCCAAGTTTTTCTTTTTCAATCTTTGCCGCATTCTCAATTATTGAAGTGAATTTATCGGCAAGTTTTTTATCCTGATAATCAATCAAGAATTGTGCGCGGTGATTAATCAAATCAGGCAAAGTTTTCTTATCTGGAACTTTGCGTGGCGGAACCAGTTCAATTAAACGCGCAGGGTCATGTGCCGCAATACGCCCTAAATCAAAGGCAAGCATATTATCAACAACCGCCGCACCATTCATTTTTATCGCACGATAAATACCGCGCAATGAAACAGGTATAAGCCCTTTTTGCCATGCAAAACCCATCAACACCATATTTGAGAACATGGCATCATAAAGATATTCATTGGCAATCGCCTCGGCATTGATTGTATCGATTGAATTTACGGCTTTGGCAAATAATTCAATTTTTGGAACATTTTGATATTTGCGATTTCTGTCAAAAATGAATTCAGATGTTGGGGCAATATCAGAATTGCAAACTGCCGCCGAAACATCGGTTGAAACCAATTTCAACGCATCCAAATTAGTTGCCACAATCAAATCACCAATAATTGCTGCATTTGCCATTGAAACAGGAACACGGCCCGAATGTATTGGCACATCGCCTTTTGCAATACGAATATGCGATAAAACCTGCCCACCTTTTTGCGCAAGGCCAGTCATATCAAGTGTGGTTGAATTTTTACCATCAACATGTGCCGCCATACCAATAATTGCCGACACAGTTGTTACGCCAGTGCCACCAACCCCCGCAAAAATCATGGAATACGGCTTTTGCAAGTCTGGCATTTCCGGAAGCGGCAAAAGCGTTGCATCAAATTCAGGGCGCGGCCTTTGGCGTTTGGCATTTATTGCCCCTTCAACAGTAACAAATGAAGGGCAGAAGCCATCAACGCATCTTGTATCTTGGTTACAGCTTGATTGGTCAATCTCACGCTTTGTACCAAATTCAGTTTCAACAGGGTGAAGCGACAAACAATTTGATTTCACACCACAATCACCGCAACCTTCACACACCATTTTATTGATGAAAACGCGTGTATCTTTTGCCTGCATAAGGCCGCGTTTGATACGGCGGCGCTTTTCGGTGGCGCACATTTGATCATAAATCAAAACGCTTACACCTTTTGATTTGCGCAATCTTTCTTGCACTTCATTCAAAAGGCTTCGGTGATAAACGCGAACACTTGGTTCAAGGCGCACATGGTCATAGCGGCTTGGGTCATCGGCAACAATTACAACTTGTGCGACCCCCTCACCTAATAATTGTTTGGCGATTTGGGGAACTGATTGCCCGCTTTCGGTTGATTGACCGCCCGTCATGGCAACCGCATCATTATAAAGCAATTTATAAGTTATATTTACGCCGCCTGTAACAGCTGCACGAATTGCAAGTGAGCCAGAGTGGGAATATGTGCCATCACCTAGATTTGCGAAAATATGTTCTTCGTCGGTAAATGGTGCTTGGCCTATCCATGTAACCCCCTCACCGCCCATGTGTGAGGTCATGTCGGTATTACGATTTGGCATGAAATTCGCCATATAGTGACAGCCAATACCTGCCAAAGCGCGCGAACCCTCTGGAACCATTGTTGACGTATTATGCGGGCAGCCCGAGCAGAAATGTGGGTTTCTTTTGCTATCACCTTCTAAAGTATAGGCATTATCAAGGGTTGATTTGGCGCGTTCAATCGCTTCATTTGCCTTTTTGAAGCTTTTGCCATCATCAATAAGGCGCAAAATCGCGCGCCCAATTTCATGAACTTGCAATGTGGCAATATCATTTAGATATAGATTGCCATTTTCATCCTTTTTGCCCAATACTTTTGGTCTTTTGCCATCAATATTATCATAAAGAATATTTTTAACTTGGTTTTCGATTAATGGCCTTTTGTGTTCAACCACCAAAAGGGTTTCATGGCCCTTTGCAAATTCCAAAACCCCTTGTGGTTCAAGCGGCCAAGGCATTGCAACTTTATAAAGCGAAATGCCATTTTTTGACAAAGTCTCGAAATCAAGCCCCATAAAATCAAGCGCCTCAAGCACATCATTATATGCCTGCCCCGACGCGATAATTCCGAATTTACGTTTTTTGGCCTCAAGTGTTACTTTATCAAGCCCATTAACGCGAACAAATTCTTGCGCCGCAGGGATTTTGAATTGGCGAAGGCGTGCTTCTTTTGCCATTGGGTCATCATTACGACGAATTGAAACCCCACTTGGTGGCAAAGTTGATGCATCGGGTTTTTTAATATCAATCCTGTCGATATTAACATTAATAACCGCACCGCTATCCATTGTATCTGCAACCGCAATCAATGCCACCCACGCACCGCAAAAGCGTGACATTTCAATACCATAAAGCCCATAATCAAGGACTTCTTGGATATTTGAAGGATTTAGAACTGGAATTTCGGCATCGGCAAAGGCAAATTCAGACTGACTTGGTAAAGTTGAAGATTTACAATTATGGTCATCGCCCGCAATTGCAAGTGCACCACCAAATTTCGAAGTTCCCGCGAAATTAGCGTGTTTAAAAACATCACCGCATCTATCAACCCCTGGGGCTTTACCATACCAAATGCCAAAAACGCCATCAACCTTTGCGCCAGAGAACAGACCCAATGCCTGTGAGCCCCAAACCGCAGTTGCGCCCAAATCTTCGTTTAACCCCGGCCAAAAATGAATATTACCTTCTTGAAGGTATTTCTTTGCCGCATTTAATTGCATATCATAGCCACCAAGTGGTGAACCACGATAACCTGAAATAAAGCCCGCACTATTTATTGAATTTAATTTATCGCGGTGTCTTTGTTCAAGTGGAAGGCGAACTAATGCCTGAATACCGCTTAAAAATACTCGATTTTGATTTAACTCATACTTGTCGGATAAATTTACTTCGCGATGTTGCATTCATTCCCTCGAAATATTACAGTCTAAGACTTATTATTTATATATGTTTGCAAAACTTTGTGTTATGGCGTCTTAACATAAATTTTTGCCACTATTTTGTGCCACAATATTATGCGCAGAAAATTAAAAGAAAATCTCACCTAAATATTCTATCGATAGCCATTGACACGCAATATTATTGCGCCTATTAGACTGTTTACGCAAAAATAACCCACCTATTTCGCTGCAAGTGCGAAATATTACCGAATTTACAGCTTCTGACGCAAGGTTTTGAATATGACAATTGAACTTGATAGCATTGATTTTAGAATTCTTGAATTAATTCAAGAAGATGCAGGGCTTTCAGTTGCCGAAATAGCCGACAGAATCGGACTTTCATCATCACCATGTTGGCGCCGTATAAAACGCCTTGAAGAAATCAATGTAATTGCAAAACGCGTAACCCTTCTTGACCGCGAAGCCTTGGGGCTTGATTTTGAAGTTATGGCAAGCGTTAAACTTGCCCTTCCGAACCGCGAAAACCTTGAAAAATTTGAAACTGCTGTCGCGGGTTGGCCCGAAGTTGTTGATTGCGCAACCGTCACTGGCGCGGTTGATTATATGATACGCGTTATTACTTCTGACATGCACGCTTATGATGCATTCTTGCGCGATAAATTGCTTGGCATTGGCCTTGTATCCGATGTTCAATCACGCATCGTAATCAATGTTTCAAAACGCACAAGCGCAATTCCATTACAACATTCAAAAGTTCGCATTGCTTAGATTCTGCTAACGCCCGATTTTGACGTCTTAATCGAATAGGTTTAACCCAAACATGCATTTGGGGTTTTGGATGAATATTTCGATTGATACATTGTTTTTCACGCTTTTGGCATTGATTGTTATTGGGCTTTTGGGGCTTATATTTGGCTTTTTTGCCTATCAGAATGCCGCCAGCGCGCGAAATATTGCCCAAAATTCTGCCAATGAAATCAAAACCTCTTTGGCGGTTTTGGAAAGTGCATTGAAACATAATTTTCAAAATCTTGGCGAAAATTCCAATGCATTGAAATTAGATTTGACCAGTAATTTATCCAAATTAGACAATGGGTTAAATCAAAAGTTTGATGGCTTTACACAACTTCAATCAACCACACTTGCCAATTTGCGCACCGAAAATCTTGAAGGGCGGCAAAAGCAGGATGAAGCGCAAAAAATGGTGTTTGACACTTTTGCCCAAAGCCAATCCATGGCGCTTCATAAAATTGACGAAACCATTAAGGCATTGGTTGAATTAAATGAAAAGCGCGGCGAAGTGATACGCGAAACCTTAACCACTCAATTAACCCAACTTCGCAAAGAAAACGAAGAAAAACTTGAAAAAATGCGCCAAACTGTTGATGAAAAGCTACAAGGCACATTGGAACAACGATTAGGTGAGAGTTTCAAATTGGTTTCCGACCGCCTTGATTTGGTTCATAAGGGTTTGGGCGAAATGCAAAATCTTGCCACTGGTGTTGGCGATTTGAAAAAGGTTCTAACCAATGTCAAATCGCGTGGCACATGGGGTGAGGTGCAGCTTGAAATGCTGCTTGATGATATGTTGCACCGCGATCAATATGAGAAAAATGCAAAAGTTAATCCTGAAAAAAATGTTTTGGTTGAATTTGCCATCAAATTACCAGGGAAGTTTGACGACACCCCCGTCTATCTACCAATCGATGCCAAATTCCCACAGGAAGATTACGAACGCCTTGTAATCGCGCAAGACAATGGCACACCAGAGGATATAGATAAGGCGGAGGCGGTTTTGGAACGCGCAATTCGCCTTCAAGCCAAGACAATATCCGAAAAATATATTGCCCCGCCGCACACAACCGATTTTGCCATCATGTATCTTCCAACCGAAGGGCTTTTTGCCGAAGTGGTGCGCAAGGCAGGCTTTACCCAAAGCCTTCAATCTGAATTTCGCATAATGGTTACGGGGCCGACCACATTGGCTGCCACCCTCTCCTCCCTACAAATGGGTTTTAGGACTTTGGCGATTGAAAAACGTTCTTCCGAGGTTTGGCAAATTTTGGGCGCGGCAAAATCGGAATTTAGCAAATATGGCGAAGTGTGGGACAAATTAAAAAAACAATTAGAAAGCGCCCAAAACACGGTTGACCAAGCAGGCAGAAGAACCCGCGTAATCGAACGCAAACTAAGGGATGTAGAAGCAGTAGAATTGCCAAGCATGGCGGATGATATGATTGCATTGCCGTTTGATGAAGAAACCTAATTCCTTCTCTTGAGGGAAGGTGCCCGCAAAGCGGGCGGAAGGGTGGCCGCGACACTGGTGGCTTGTCGCGGCATTTGTAAAACCCGCAACAGCCACCCTTCAGTCACCTTCGGTGACAGCTTCCCTCAAGGGAAGCAATTAGGTAGTTACTAATCCCTTGGTTTGCATTTCTATGATAAGAATCTATTGCTAAAATGGCTGTAAAAACATCGTTATATGTTGTCATTTCTTATCTCCATATAAAATTATAAGTTTGCAACTTTGATTCCAGTCTATCATCTTGTGCATACTTGCCATCCAAAGTCATTCCACCAGCTCTCCCATTTAACCAAGGCAGCACCTTCTCAATTTGCCCCCAAGTAATTGGTTCATTTGTTCGTTCTACATGGATTGATTTTAGTATTGTTGTTTCACCAAAATAGTCTTTTGAATTTGGCTGAACCGTCTTCATTATCGGCCTTTCTAATTCCTGTGATGCAGGGAATGGGCGGTATGTTTCATAATGGTCAACTTCTTCATGCGGGAAAAAGTGAACCTGTTTTACAGTTTTGGAATCATTGACATCAAAAAATGTGACCAACATGGGCGCTTCGTTTAAATTGACATCCCAAACTTTACTTTTCTTTCTTTGTTCATCAGCCTTGTTGGTTAGGTAATAATAATATTCAAGCGCATCGCCACCCTTTTTGCCCGCCAAGATTAGAAATAAATATCCTTTTTCGTTAAGGCTTAACGGAATAGCCTCCCCCTTTAACCTACAACCACCCATTGACATGCCCTGCCAAAAGCTATTGCTTGGGGTGCATTTTATTTCTTGAACGGCGGACGCGCTATAAAGCGTTCCATTATATTCAACATTAAGCGTAACCTTATAGCGTTCGATTTTAGGGATTGAACAGGATGAAATAAATAGCGTGGCGATTAATAATATACTATAAATAATGCTTTTGTTTTGCCCGCTCATAATATTACCCTTAAAACAATATTTTGTTATTTTAATGTTGTTTTATTTAATATTTGTGAAAATACAGATTAAAACATGCGCATATTTATAAAGAATTATCAACAAAAATTGCCTTATCCAACATAGTTTATAATGTGCTATGTTTGCTTTATGAAATTTGAAATGCGCATGCTTTGTCAATGATAGCAAATGATAGCATTTTGCGTGGAATTAAAGGGCTTTTAGATGAATGTTTATTTCAAAACCATGAAAGGCGGTAAAAAATATTATTATAAAACAAATGATTAATATGGCACGATTTGGGAAGCCTGCCTTATCAAAGTAAAATCAAATTTTTCAAAATATATTGGCTAATTTAACCCTGTTTTGAGCGCCACTCATCAATTTTTGGTTTTAGTGCGCTGCGTCTTGCCCAGCTTTCGGCGGGATATAGGGCTTTCATGTCGTAATATTCCTCGAATTGGGGGATATTATCGGGGTAGCAGACCCATTTTTGTTTGGTGTTTGTATAGATTATCGCATTTGGTGGGCATTCATCGGGATTGTCCAATGTGCCGATGCGAACAAAGCTTAAAAACGGGCTTGCGCCATTATAATTTGAATAGAGGGTAACTTTGCAATCAGGGCAGAAATGAATTGTTTGCCCCTTCCCACTCGCGCTTGGAATGATTTTAGTTTCAGGGATTTGACCATGATGTTTGATATTATCGCTTTCGATAACGCCATTAATAACAAAGGCCGATCCGGTTTCACGTTGGCACCATGTGCAATTACAACAATTGACAAACATCGGGCGCGCCAAAAGCTCGTAACGAATTTTTTTGCAATCACAGCCACCATGTAAATTTGCCATTTTTTGCCCCTATATCCATCGCGCAACTTTTGAACGATAATTATCATATTCCACGCCAAATTGTGAAGATAGAATTTCCTCTTCTGGCTTTATTTGAAAGGTTTCGATGTATTTTATAAACATTGGGATTATTAAAATACCAAATGATGCCTTGCTTATGATTGACCAGCCAATCAAAACAAAAACCATGCCCAAATACATTGGGTTACGGGTTTTGGAATATATGCCAGTTTGTACAATCTTGCTTGCATTTTCGGGCTTTAATGGGTTCATTGTGGTTTGAAATTTTCGAAATTCCAAAAGCCCCACCAAATCAAGGCCAAAGCCAAAAATAATGAATAAAGTGCCCAATATCGCGCGTATTGAATATGGAATTGGCAATGGCGCGATATTCTTCAAAAGCCAAATAGCAAGCCCTGATATAAGCAAAATAACAGGTGGTGGAATTTTATTATTTAAGAATTCAAGCTTCATTATTTTTACTTTTCGACCCCAAATTAACCACCGCCAATAAAGCGCTTAAAAGACTTGTATCACGTCCTTCAATGGCAACATAGCGCGGCGACCATTTGGGGTGAAATTTTTGTTTATATGCCCGAAGGCCTTGGAAATTATAAAATTCAGCACCCAAATGATAAATCAAATTCCCAATTTTTGCCCATGCCGGCGCAATCTTTGTTGGCTCTAGCCCTGAAAGCGGTGCAAGGCCCATGGAAAAATATTCAAATTCATTTTCGCGGGCATATTCAATCAGTTTAAGGAATAAATATTCCATTGTTTGTGGCGGGGCATTTTTGCCATAGCGCATCAAATCAATACCAAGTGTTTTTGGGTTTTCAGATGATAATAAATTCGCAAAAGCAATAATCTCATCATTAATTTTCACAACCGCAATCGGAAATTTTTTTATATAATCGCCGCAAAAATTACCAAGTGAAAACCCACGTTCCTTATGCCCTTTATTTTCAAGCCAATCATCGGAAATTGCGCGTAATGATTGTATATTTTGTGCGACCTCATCACTATTTAAGACGCAAAAACTGGCGCCCATTTCGTCAAACTTTTTTAAAGTTGCACGAAACCCATAATTCTTTTTTCCCGCAAGGGTAAATTCTTGAAGGTTTATTAGTGCTTCTTCGCCAATTTTAAAAAGGCTTAGACCCAAATCAATCATAAGCGGAAGCTTGCTTACTGAAACGCTATAAAAGCCCAATTTACCGCGATTTATTGCCACAAATTCTTTGAACGCAAAGCAGGTTTCTTCAATGGCTTTTTCATCGCCAAATGGTTCGCCCATAACAATATAATTGCGCCCCGAAATGCCATAAGCCAGAAATGCTTCTTGGTTTGGATGCCAAAAAATATATTTATCACCCATAAGCGCAAGCCAGTTTTGACCATCATCGGCATTTTGCATAATATCGGCAAGTTTTTGAATTTCTTCATCATCGGGCAAATCAGGGCGCGCGCGCGCAATCCCTAAAATACGCCATAGGCCAATTGCAATAATAGTGATGGCAACCGCAGGAAGGCCACGAACAAAACGCGGCGTATTCTCATCATACGCAAAACGTTCCAAAATCTCTTTGGTTAAAGGAATACGAACATAAGCATAAGAACTTGCCCAAATAGCGGCGATAATTGCCGCCAAAGTTATAAATATCCAAATTGGTGAAAAGCTTAATTCCATCAATTTTGATTTACGAATGAATGCACTTTTGCATGGTAAAATCAAAAGCGCGCAACCAAATAAAATGCCCGCCGCAAAAACATCAAGGGCGCGCGCAATTGCTAAAATGCCGCCAATAATAAAAAGCGATAATGCGATATAATAAGCGGCATCTATACGCTCCCATAGTCCACGGGCAAGCAAAAGCATTAAGGTTGCAACAATTATTTCCCCAATATGTGA
Source organism: uncultured Caulobacteraceae bacterium (assembly GCA_964557085.1). GTDB lineage: Bacteria > Pseudomonadota > Alphaproteobacteria > Caulobacterales > Aquidulcibacteraceae > Pseudaquidulcibacter. Next base: position 31,913 of record CAZKYS010000003.1, on the reverse strand, counting down.
AGCCTCAACCAATGATAGGGGCAAAATTTCGCGAATGATTTTTATATCTAGGGCATTAATCGGCTTATGCAAAGAATATAAAAACCACATTCCAAGGCAAAACATCAAAATCGCAAAGAATTTGGGAATTGCCTTGGTCGCAATATCAAGAAGTATCAGGCGTGTGGGGTTATTTGGCATGATAAACCTAAATAATATTTTTAGGTTTTTTGATTTGGTTGCTCGTCCAACTGCCCTTCGAATTTGGCGATTACTGCGGCGGCGACACTGTTACCTACGACATTGGTGGCGCTGCGGCCCATGTCTAATAATTGGTCAACTCCAAGAACAACGATAATCCATTCAGTTGGCAACCCAAAATATGCCAATGTTGCCATAATAACTACAAGGCTTGCGCGCGGCACACCTGCAATACCTTTTGAAGTAATCAAAAGCAAAAATAGCATCATAATTTTTTGCGTCATAGTGAAATCAACGCCATGCGCTTGGGCGATGAAAAGGGTTGCGAATGTGCAATACATCATCGAACCATCAAGATTAAAAGAATAACCAAGCGGCAAAACAAATGATGTGATTTTGCGTGAAACCCCAATTGTTGGAAGACCTGCTAATAATTTTGGATATGCCGCTTCTGATGATGCCGTTGAAAATGCCAAAAGCAAAGGTTCAGTGATAACTTTGATAAGTTTGCCAATCATATCACGCCCCAAGAATACAAAGCCCGCAAGCAATAAAATCACCCAAAGTAAAACAAGCGCGCCATAGAATTCACCCATAAAAATCGCATATCTTTTAAGAATATCTGGCCCTTGTACGGCAACAACTTTTGCCAATGATCCAAAGATTGCGAATGGCGCGAACTTCATAACGATTTCAGTAACTTTAAGCATAATGCTTGCGGCTTCTTCGGCAAGTTCCATAACTTTTGGTGATTTATTATCAAGCGCTGCAATCGCCGTTCCAACAAAGACGGCAAAAATAACAATTTGTAAAATCTCATTTTCAGCCATTGCTTTGATGATAGAGGTTGGAATTACGTGCTCAATAAATTTTTCAAATGTGAAACCATCAGTTGAAGGGACTTTTGCAACCTCGCCCGCAACAAGTTGTAAATTCATTCCAACACCTGGTTTTAGCCAATCAACAATCACCATTCCAAGCGTAAGCGAAATTACAGACGCGGCAATAAACCATGCAAGTGCCTTAATTCCAACCCGCCCAACTTCAGCGGCATCTTCCATGTGACCAATGCCAGCAATAAGGGTGAATAAAACTAATGGCGCGATAATCATTTTGATAAGCATGATGAAGATTTTAGGCAAAAGACCAAAAATGTCTGACCATTGCTTAATCAAAGCAGCATCATGCGTAAAATTAAGGCCAAGGCCAATAATAATCCCAAGCACCATGGCACCGCCAATTAAAACCGCAAAATTCTTATTCATAATTGCCCCTATTATTTTTTTGAAATCTCTAAAATTGACACTAATGACAATCTAAAATTTTCCAACCCCCTTTATTCATTTATTTATTTCAATGCGTAAAAACTTGTGATTTGCTAAAAACTGCATTCCGTGTAATTCATTACAAAAAAGTAAGGTTAAAGGTCATGGAAAATATTTTTAAAATCAATAGACGCAATCTATTAGCAGGTGTAGGCGTCGCCTATCTTATTCCAAATATATCAATTGCTGCGACGCCAAAAATAAGCAAAACAATACCTTACTTAATTAAAAATAAAATTGAAAATAAAGCGCAATTTGTGACGCCATTTGAAATTGAAATGTCGGGTTGGCTTGGTAATCGCTTTAATCTTAATGCAAAAAACCGCCTTTTGAATATTGATTCAAACGAATTATTGGCAGGTTTTAAAACCAAACCCGGTGTCCACCCTTGGATTGGGGAACATGTTGGAAAATGGATTCATGCCGCCACCCTAACAAGCGCTAATAATAATGATGAAAAGTTGATTACAAAACTTAAATCTGTTGTCGCAGGTTTAATTGCGGCGCAGGAAAAAGATGGTTATCTTGGCACTTACGTAAAGGAAAAACGCTTTGGCCTTTATCAGGATGCTGATTGGGATGTTTGGTCACATAAATATTGCATGATTGGCCTTTTAACTTATTATAGATTTTACGGCGATAAAAATGCATTATTAGCAAGTAAGAAAGCCGCCGATTTACTAATTGCCACCTTCCCCGCGCAAAAAAGTATAAATGAAGCAGGCACACATATGGGAATGGCCGCCACAAGTGTTTTAGAACCTATTGTTACGCTATACCGCTTTACTGGCGAACAAAAATACCTTGATTTTGCAACCTATATTGTTGGCGCAATGAGTGCGGATAATGGTTCAAAAATCCTTGAAAGTTTGAAAACAACATCAAGTGTTTATAAAACTGCAAATGCAAAATCTTATGAAATGCTTTCAAACCTTATTGGTTTGGTTGAATATGCAAAAGTTATAGGCCGCGACGATATAATACAAATTGTTGATATTGCATGGAATGATATTGTTAAAAACCGCCTTTATGTTTCTGGCACAACTTCAAGCGATGAGCATTTCCAAGATGACCATATTTTACCGCACGAACAAGAAAGCAATGTGGGGGAAACTTGTGTAACTGTTACATGGCTTACACTTAATATGGCGCTTTTAGAATTAAAAGCGGAAGCAAGATTTGGCGAGCAAATTGAAAAAACCATTTATAATCATCTAAGTGCGGCACAAAGCTTAAACGGAAATGATTGGTGTTATTTCACGCCATTAAATGGAATTAAAAAGTTTGATAAGAATATCACTTGCTGTCATTCAAGCGGACCACGCGGGATTGCAATGGCGCCAACTTGTTCATATTTGTTACAATCACAAAATGGTGCCAATTATATAATTGTGAATTCATTCGAAGCGTCAAAAGCGAAATTTAATGTTGGTGGAAAAAATATTGAAATTGAACACTTAAGCTCTTTCCCTAAATATGGATCATCAAAAATATATGTTACAAACATTAATGGCACAGAATTTGGATTTAAAATAAGAATTCCAAATTGGGCCAAAGAGATGAATGTAAAAGGCGCAAAAAACACCGATGGTTGGATTATTATCGAGCCACAAAAGTTTGCCGATAATTCGCATATTAATATCGCATTCTCTTTCCAACCTTCGGTAGAGGTCGAAGGTGCCAAAGACCAATATATGTCATGGGGGCCATTTATTATGGCACTTGAAGATGGTGAAAACACATGGCTTAAGGAGTTTAAGTCAGTAGAATATCAAGGAAGCATTGATATTATCGATATGGATGTTTCGTTTAAGATGAAAATCGGTGCCAAAGTTGATGGCATAGAACAAAGTGCTATTTTCAAAACCTTTGCCGATTCAGGGCAAAATTCACAAAAATATCGCGTTTTTACATAAAACATACATTTTACATGCAAAATTTTCATTATAGTCTTATTTGCGCCTGATTTTCGACAAAATCATCAAGCATGAAAAGTAAAACGGAGGCTATAATGGTAAAAACTAACAAATATATTTTAGGGCTATTTGCACTTCAATTCGCTTTTCAATTTACCGCGCCTGCAAATGCGACATATATATCAGCACCAAAAACTTATAAATGCCCTATTGACGGCGAAGAATTTCAATATTCAAAAATTTTGTCAACAACAACTTGGGATATGCGACTTGATGGCAAGCCAATTGGGATGCTTGCTTATCCGATTAAATTAAAACAATGCCCGTCAAATGGATTTGTTTTCTTCAAAGATAATTATAGCAAAAATGAATTAGTAAAACTGAAGAAAATTATTGAAAGCGAAGAATTCGTTTCTGCAAAAAACAATGAACCGCAAAAATACCCACAACATTATCTGCTATTTTTAGAGCTTGATCGTGGTGGCTATTCAAAATTAGATGCCGCCGATGCATTGCATAAGGCAACATGGGATTTATTGGTTTCAACCAAAGATATTGATTACGAAGATTTGCGAACTTTGAACATTTTAAAAGAATTTGTTCAATATATAGATAAACATTCAAATGCTTTTGATAAATATTCACGTACAAATTTTAAAATCTATGCCGCCAATGCCCAAAGGGAGCTTGGGCAATTTGATGATGCGCAAAAAAGACTTGATGAAATAAAAAAATCAATTCCAAAAGCAAATCCAAAAATTAACTTTGATCCTGAAAATGTCAAAAAGCACATTAGCAAAATTGAAGAAGCAATCGCCCAAAAGTCAGAAGATCCAAATTATGGGGTCGATTTATTCGGAACCAAAAACTAATTACATCATTGAGCCACCCGGCCCCATTGGCCCGCCGCCCATTGGGCGACCTTGAGGCATCATTGGCGGCATATTAGGGTCTGTTTTAAGGGCTTTTGGTTTTGCGCCCATCATCATTCTAAAGCCAATATAGAATACGCGGGGTTCTGTATTGCGGTATGAGAATGATTTTAAAGTATCCGTTTCAATAACTGTTTTGACTTTTTCCAAATCAAAAGGATTTGTCATATTGGCAACAAAATAAATCGCAGGATTTATTTGATGACTATATGACATCATACTCATATTTTGGGCGGTTGTGTAACCTTGTGGCGTATATTCTTTACCGCGTGCGCCCATCATGAATTGCAATTTATCTTTTGGCGTGATTGCGTAATCCATCGACATACGACCACCGATTGAAGTGCCACCTATTTTATCTTTGCTTCCATATAGCGCGTCTAATTGAGTGTATGAAATTGTCGAATTCAAAGAAAGCGTCAATTTATCAAAGAATTTTTTCGATGCGTTTATTTCAATGCCGCCAGCCTTGCTTTGACCCGCATTTATGCTTTGGGTTTGGATAATATTTCCAGTTAATATATTTGAATATGATGTTATAATATCATCATTCATGCGATAAAAACCCCGCATTGTTAATGATTCTTGCCCTTTTGCCCATTCATAACCAATTTCAAATGCATCCGTGGTCATAGGGCGCAAATCAGGATTACCAATTCTAACGCTTTCTGCACCCGAATATTGCGGTGTTGGGTTTAAATCATTGGCGCGCGGCCTTTGCAAACGTCTTGAATAAGAAAAACGCAATTTTGATTTTTCAGTAAGGAAATAAGTTGCAAAAGCAGACGGATTTACATTGGTATAACGTGTTGAACTATAAATACCAGAAATTGGGTTGTTTGTATTAACCTCAGTAGATTCAACACGAATGCCGGCCTGTGCACCCCATTTTGGATTTAATTGTTTTTGGTATGTGAAGTAGGCGGCATTAACCGATTGATTATAATCAAACTTATTTATTTTATTATTGTCAGGTGTGGTAGTTCCATTTTCAATAATTACACCATTATTGTCGATGTTGGCGTCATCAACAATTGTTTGCCAACCACTTGTTAAAGTGTCTTCGCCAACTGGGGTGGTATAATCAAGGCTGAAAGTATAATTTTCGCGATTTGCTTTTTGAGTTATCTGTCCAATATAATTTCTTGAACTTGGTAAAGTAAAAGAGAATTTATCACTATAATTTGAATTTGAATCATCATTTGAATAACGCAAATCAGTTTTTAAAGTACGGCTTGGGGTTTTAAATTTATGTTCCCAATTCAAGGAAGCACTCTTAGATTTTACAATATCATCCCTATCGGTAATTAGGCCATAATCGCTTATAAGATTATTGCTTAAGCCATAACCTTTATATTCACGCTTTGCCAAAGGCATTGCCTCTTGCCACAAATAGCTTATTTGCGTGCCAATAGTGTCATTGTCTGTAATATTATAATCAAGACCAACATTCCCCTGCCAAGATTCACGACGCCCTAAAACTTCACCAGATTGTAGAGTATTATAAATGCCAGATGTGCGCGTGGTTTTATAGGTTGTTATTGAATTGCTTTCTACAAGTCTGCTATCCTTACGGTATGAAAGGCCGCCTGTAAGGCTTATTTTCCCACTTGTATATGAGCCAGTAGATGCAAAATTAAAGCGCCCATTTTCACCTGCAGTTGACGTTATTGTTAAAAATTTACCAGGGCGGCGGTTCTTTTTCATAACCAAATTAATAATACCGCCAGAGCCTTCTGATGAAAATGCAGCACCAGGATTATTCATAACTTCAACCGATTCAATATCCCCACCTGACATTGAAAGGATTGCCGCGCCGCGATTATCGCCCTTCATTATGGCATTTTGCTTACCATTAATAAGAACCTGAACATTTGTATTTCCGCGCAATGCAACATTGCCATCTGCATCAACAGTAACCGCAGGAACCTTATTTAAAGCATCAGCCGCACTTCCAGTTTGCGCGGCAATGTCATTTGTTAAATCATAAGTTTGGCGATCAATTTTATTAGTTGGCTTCTTACCAGTTACAACAACATCAGATTTGCCATTTGTTTGCGCAGGTTTTTCTTCTTGTGTTTTTGTATCTGCATTTTGTGCAAAGCTTGGCGTTGCCATTGTTATAATTGTCAAAATTGCCAAGGATGAAACACCAAATTGGGCAAATGATTTGTTACTTTTTTTATTCATTTCGGAGGAGGCCTTATAGTAATATTATCCTTTAACGATATTAAGTATGTTTTCCGTCGTTTTAAAGTGAAAATTATGTTAGGTGAATTTCATTTACATTTTTCGCGACGGAAATTTCCATTTCAACAGTTGGATATATTGGGTGGGCATCACAAAAACTCAAATTGGAGAATGAAATGTCTAAAATTATAAATACTATCGCAGCCATCACTTTATCACTTTCAATTGGCGTTGCTGGCGCAAATGCAAAAGAATATCGCAGCATTAATGAGCGTCAAAAAAATCAACAAGAACGTATCGCGCAAGGCATAAAAAGCGGTGATTTAACAAAAAAAGAAGCCGTAAATCTTGAAAAACAGCAAATTCACATTGCTAAAACTGAAAAAAGAATGCGCGCCGATGATGGCGGTCTAAGCTTAAAAGAACGTGCACGTCTTGATAATATGCAAGATCATTCAAGTCGTAAAATTCACAAACAACGCAATGATTAAAAAATTTGGGTGGCGTATATCGCCACCCTTTTTTGTCTGATAGAATACAATAAAGGCGAAAATAAATATGGACGAAATAATTGCAAAAAATAGGTTTGGCCTTGGAATTAAGCCAAACGAAAATGATGTTTTTCAAAATATAAATTGGTTTGAAAATCAAGCCCAATCCTATGAGGCAAAACCAAAAACCTTAAATTCAAGCCAAAATTCAAAAGAGATTGTTCGTCAATATATTGAGGTTCAAGAATTAAAGCGCAAGAATAAAGATAATCCACAAGTTTTCAAAAAAGAACAAAAAATTCTGCGCGATATTTATGTTACGGAAAATAATAATCGCCTAAACATTAGCGTAAATACAAAAACGCCATTCATAGAGCGCTTGGTGCATTTTTGGTCAAACCATTTTGCCATTTCAGCCGATAAAATTGAAGTTCGCGCTTTGGCTGGCGCTTATGAAAATGAAGCAATAAGGCCGAATGTGCTTGGTAATTTTCGTGATCTGATAAGGGGGGTTGTTACCCACCCTGCTATGCTTGCATATCTTGACCAAATTCAATCAATTGGGCCAAATTCTATGGCGGGACAAAGACGCTCTAAAAATAACCCAGATAAGGAAATTGGGCTTAATGAAAACCTTGCACGCGAAATTTTTGAACTACATACATTGGGTGTTAATGGCGGTTATACGCAATCCGATGTAACCGAATTCGCGCGCGCTTTAACAGGTTTTACAATTGCAAATGGAAAGCGCCGCCAATTTGCAAATAATGGCGACATCGGAAGCTTTGTTTTTGAACCTTTAATGCATGAGCCTGGTTCAAGAACAATTATGGGCAAAAAATTCAATCAATCAGGTGCAGACCAAGGCGCCGCAATTCTTGAATTTGTCGCAGGCCACCCATCGACCGCAAAAAATATCGCGACAAAACTTGCGCGCCACTTTGCAGGCGACAATCCAACGCAATCATTAATTGATAAATTAAAACAAAGCTTTATTTCATTAAATGGTGATTTAAAGTCAATTTATTTGACATTGATAAATTCCCCTGAATGTTGGGTCAATAATAATGTTAAATTCAAAACCCCTTGGGAATGGCTTGTATCATCATTGCGAGCGATGGGGATTGAAGATACTTCAAGAATAGACACACCCACAGTTTTGGAAAACCTTGGACAAGCCATGTGGCAGCCAAAATCACCAAAAGGTTTTGATGATATTGAAGATGCATGGGCCGCCCCAGATGCATTATTAAGGCGCGCCGAAACCGCAAACTTAATTGCAAAATATTTTGATGCGCCATTAAACCCAAATCAATTAGCACCAAAATTACTTGGCACACATCTTAGCGAGCATACAAAAATTGCAATTTCGCGCGCTGAATCCATACAATCAGGCACTGCCCTTTTACTAATTAGCCCAGAATTTCTTAGGAGATAGAAATGCAAAGACGTAAATTTTTACAAATTGGCGTGGGCACTTTGGGTCTATCATTTCTTGCACCATCTTTAAGTTTTGCTTCAGATGCCAATGACACACGTTTTATATTTATAATTCAACGTGGTGCAGCCGATGGCCTTAATATTGTTATCCCTTATGCCGATCCAAATTATCGCACAATTCGCAAAGAATTGGCGATTGAAAATGGTAATACATTAGATGGCACATTCACGCTTCACCCTGCTTTACAGAATATTTATCAATTATATTTGCAAAAACAGGCAAGTTTTGTTCATGCCGTCGCCTCCCCCTATCGGGAGCGTTCACATTTTGATGGTCAGAACATTCTTGAAGGTGGTTTTACGCGCGCCTATGAATTGGATAATGGGTGGCTAAATCGCTTTTTAGCAATTGCACCAAAACAAATGAGCGAGCCGATTGCCTTCATGCAAACTTTACCGCTTGCGATGCGTGGCAAAAATTCGGTTACTTCTTATGCGCCATCAAATATTCCAGATGCAAACGAAGATTTGATGATGCGAATTTCAAATCTTTATGAAAATGACCCCAAATTATATGATTTATGGTTAAAGGCCGAAGCCACAAGAAATATGGGGCAATCAATTAGTGGTCAGGGTGCAGCGGCAGTCGGTAAAATGGTTGGCAGCTTTTTGGCAAAGCCAAATGGCCCAAGAATTGCCATGCTTGAATCCCAAGGTTGGGACACGCATTCAGGGCAAAATAACCGCCTTAATGGAAATCTAAAAGATATTGATACCGCAATTGGCGCAATGAAAAGCGAATTAGGCGATGCATGGAATAAAACAATAATCATTGTTGCAACCGAATTTGGCCGCACCGCACACGCCAATGGAACAGGTGGTACGGATCATGGAACTGCATCATGCGCAATGGTTTTGGGCGGTGCAATTGATGGTGGTAAAGTTATTGCCGATTGGCCAGGGCTTTCGCAATCTTCCCTTTATGAAGGGCGCGATTTAAAGCCAACAAATGATTTATTCGGTGTCATAAGCTATTATCTTGGCAAGGGTTTTAATATTGAACCACAAAAAGTTGCGCAAAATATTTTTGCCCAAGTTCCCAATGTGAAAATTCTTCGGGCATAAAAAAAGGCTTGGGCAAAACCCAAGCCTTTTTCCTATCCTAAATCAAACAAGATAAATTCGCTTTCGCCTTTACCTTTTATGGTGAATTCGCCTTCATCCCAAATGGCAAGGCCGTCACCTTCAACCAATTCAATGTCATTGACCACAATTCCGCCTTTTGCCATTTGTATCCAAATGCCATGGCCTTGAATAACTTTCATTGTGTGCGTGTCGCCATCATTAAAAATTGATGCAAAGACATTGGCTTTTTGGTTGATTGTAACCGAACCATCGCGCCCATCATTTGATGCAATAAGTCGCAATTTGCCCAATTTATCTTCGCGTGTGAATTGTTTTTGCTCATAAGATGGCTGATACCCATTTTTGTCAGGCAAAATCCAAATTTGAAGCAAATGGCAAGTCTGCGTTTTTGATGGGTTAAACTCTGAATGGCGAATACCTGTCCCCGCCGTCATCCTTTGCACATCACCAGCTTGAATAACGCTTCCGTTGCCCAAACTATCTTTATGTTCCAATGCGCCATCAAGCACGTATGTTACAATTTCCATATTATCGTGTGGATGTGTTGGAAACCCTGCTCCGCCTACGATATAATCGTCATTTATTACCCGTAACGGGCCAAAGCCCATGAAATTTTCATCATAATAATTTGCAAACGAAAAAGAATGTGCGGTTTTTAACCAGCCATGATCTGCTTTACCTCTTTCATCTGCGCCGCGTTTTACAATATTCATCATATCCTCATAATTTTTGCATTTCTTGCTTCAGCCCAATGCGCGATTTTGGTTTTTAGAATTACGCGCCTTAAATAAGCATCAGGTTTAAATTCAATTTTCTCCAAAATTTCAAAGCGCATTTTAGCCTCGCCATGATGTTTATACATATAGGACAAATCATTATCGGTTGCATTACTATGTTTTAGCGTAAAAATTATACGATTTTGTATAGTTGAAATATCGGGCGCTGCCCCTACCCATATATTTTCATAGCCATCAAAGGAAATTTGGAAAATTCCCATTTCTTGCTTTCGCTCTAAAAATTTTGTTTTTAAATCTTTATTCTGTTGTTTTGACATTTTATACCTTTACATTTCTAATTTTATCCGTATTTTATACGGGTAATATATAGGTAAAAATTATGAATACAAGTATCACACAACAAGCAAGCGCATTCATTGCGCATAAATTATTAAAAACCGGCCCCTTAATCGAGGTTGTTTTGGCAATGAAAGAAGAAGTCGCAAAAGATAAATTTGCGCAAATCATGTGCTTTATCGATGAAACCGGCGCAATGGTTGATTTCGACTTATCAGGCACTAATGAACAGGTAATTGCAAAATTATTGAAAAATAACCCACCCCAAACAAATGATACCCAAGAACCCCAAATAAAAGATGCGCCAAAATCAGGCCGCCCAAAACTTGGTGTGATTGCGCGCGAAGTAACGCTTTTACCACGTCATTGGGAATGGCTTTCTACGCAACGCGGCGGGGCATCTGCAACCTTACGCCGCCTTGTCGAACTTGCGGCAAAGGAGAGTGTAAGCAATGAGGCACGCAAAAATGCGCAAAATGCAACCTATCGTTTTTTACAAAATATCGCAGGTGATTTTGAAAATTATGAAGAGGTTTTACGCGCAATTTTTGCCGATAATTTTGAAAAAGTGCGCAAATTAATGCAAAATTGGCCACAAGATATTCAAAATTACGCACAAAAATTATTTGCCATTTCCACCGAACCTACTATTGAGTGATTGAAAATGTTCACCATTCTTTGCGGGGCGAAAATGAGTATTGATAATTGGGCAAATGGTAAGATTGCTTTCATATCTGGGGCAACTTCTGGCTTTGGGCAGGCTTTGGCACGCCGTATATTAAATGCGGGCGGGAAAGTTATTGCAACAGGTCGCCGCAAAGATCGCCTTGATGCTTTTTCAAACGAAATGAATAGTAAAAATCTTCTGTGTGTTGAAATGGATGTTACAAATCCAAAGTCAATTGAAGATGGCATTTCATCCCTTCCCGCTGAATTTCAGGCAATTGATATTTTGTTCAATAATGCTGGCCTTGCATTAGGTCTTAAAGGCGCACATGAGGCAAGACTTAGTGATTGGAACACAATGATTGATACAAATATCAAAGGCTTGGTTCATATTACAAATATTATTTTGCGCAGCATGGCGGAACGTAATCGCGGCGATATTATCAATGTTGGTTCGGTTGCAGGAACATATCCATATTTTGGCGGAAATGTTTATGGCGCAACCAAGGCCTTTGTTCATCAATTTTCTTTGAATTTACGCGCTGATTTATTGGGTAAGAATATTCGTGTTACCTCAATTGAACCTGGAATGTGCGAAACCGAATTTTCCGAAGTTCGCTTTGAAGGCGATAATGAAAAAGCCGCCAAAGTCTATGAAGGTGTTCATGCCCTAAGCGCCGACGATGTTGCATTAACAATTGAGGGGGTTTTGCGCCTTCCAAGCCATATAAATGTCAACACAATCGAAATTATGCCAGTGCAACAGGCATTTGCGGGTTTTGCAATTCATAGGAATATATAAATGAATAATGCAATCGTAATTAATGCATACGGCGGCCCAGATGTTCTTGAATATAAAGAAATTGAAATACCATCAATCAAACCAGATGAGGTTTTGATACGTCATTCTCATATTGGCGTGAATTTCATTGATACTTATTTTCGTTCTGGTCTTTATAAAACCCCGCCCTTCCCTGCAATAATTGGTGCAGAAGCGGCAGGGATAATTGAAAAAGTCGGTGAAAATATTACCAATTTTAAAATTGGTGATAGGGTTTGTTATACTGGCGGCCTTGGCGCTTATTGCACATATCGGGCAATGAAAACCGATATGTTGATTAAATTACCCGAAACAATTTCAAATGAAATTGCGGCGGCATGTTTATTAAAAGGTCTAACCGCGCAATATTTATTACGCCGCACATTCAAAGTTTCAGATGAACATTCAATTTTCTATCATGCGGCGGCGGGCGGCGTTGGTCTTATTTTAGGGCAATGGGCGAAATATCTTGGCGCACATATTATTGGAACCGCAGGTGGAAAAGAAAAATGCGAACTTGCCAAAGCACATGGTTTTGCCGATGTTATTGATTATAAATCCGAAGATTTTGTAGCGCGCGCATTAGAACTTAATTCGGGGAAAAAATATGACGTGGTTTATGATAGTGTTGGCAATGACACATTCCCAGCTTCTTTGGATATCATAAAACCATTGGGTTTATTTGTAAGTTTTGGGCAATCATCAGGGCCAATAAAGCCATTTGATATTGGTATCTTAAACCAAAAGGGATCATTATTCATGACGCGCCCCTCCCTTTTTGCCTATATGTCAAATGGGCAAATTATCAATGAAAGCGCCAATGAATTATTTGAATTAATTTCAAAAGGCATAATAAAAATAGAAATTAATCAAAAATTTGCACTAAAAGATGCAGCCCAAGCGCATATTGCATTAGAAGGCCGAAAAACAACGGGAACAACAATTCTTGAAATATAATGCAAATTGAATACTGATTCAGAAAATAAACCGCTTTTCGCACTTGCAAAATTATAATTAATTGCCATTTATCTGACACCACAAGCATTGCGGGCGTTTAACAATCCGCAATTTGAATAGAGGCCATAATGACCCAGATTCAAAGCATTTTGGATTTTGCAAACCTAAAGGCAAAATCACAAAAATTTTCTGTAATCACTTGTTATGATTACACTTCTGCACTTATCGCTGCGGCAAGTGATATTGATGTGATTTTGGTTGGCGATAGTGTTGCCATGACAATGCAAGGGCATAAATCCACAGTTTTTGCAAATGTAAGTGATATTGCATTGCACACAAAATGGGTAATGCGCGGCCTTGAAAATACAAAATCAAAAATTTTTGTAATTTCCGATGTGCCATTTTTGGCGGCGCGTTCAGATTTAGCAACAAATATTGATGCGGCGCGTGAAATTATGCAAGCGGGCGCACATGCAATTAAGATTGAAGGCGCGGATGGTAATTTGGAATTAATAAGCCATTTGGTACAATCGGGCGTTCCTGTTTGCGGTCATTTGGGTTTAACGCCGCAATCGGTAAATGTGCTGGGTGGTTATAAGGTTCAGGGTAAAAATGATGCCCAATTTCAAAAAATTCTTGAAGACGCTAAAAAGCTTGAGGCCGCAGGGTGTTTTGCAATTGTTTTGGAATGTGTTCCAACCGAACTTGCACGCCAAATTACCCAAAGCCTTACAATTCCAACGATTGGCATTGGCGCAGGAAATGTAACCAATGCACAAGTTTTGGTTTGGCAAGATTTATTGGGGCTAAATACCGAATTTAAGCCAAAGTTTGTGCGCAAATTCACCAATGGCGCCGATATTTTCACCAAAGCGTTAAATGATTTTCACAATGAAGTTGTAAATGGCACTTTCCCCAATGAAGGTGAAAGCTTCAAATGAAAATCATAAAAACACCCGCCGATTTTATCGCATGGCGCAATGAGAACCCACAAAGCCTTGGATTTGTGCCAACAATGGGTGCATTGCATTTGGGGCATGAAGAATTATTGAAAAATGCGCGCACCAATAATGAATTACTTGCTTTATCAATTTTCGTAAACCCAACCCAATTTAATGATAAAAAAGATTTGCAAAATTACCCAAAAACTTGGGACCAAGATTTGCAAATCGCCAAAAATAATGGCGTTGACGTGATTTTTTATCCAGATTTTGAAAGCATTTATCCCGATAATTATTCATACATAATAAGCGAAAATGATAAGTCAAAAATCCTTTGCGGTGCATCGCGCCCTGGGCATTTTGATGGGGTTTTGACTATTGTTATGAAATTATTGAACATAATAAAGCCAAACCGCGCCTATTTTGGCGAAAAAGACTTTCAGCAATTAAGCCTTATTCGCGGCATGGTTGACGCCTTTTTCATGCCTGTTGAAATTGTGCCCGTGCCAATAGTGCGCGAATTTGATGGCTTGGCATTATCATCACGTAATGTGCATTTATCTGATGAAGGGCGCAAAATTGCGCCAAAAATCTATGAAATAATCAAAAACGCCAAAAATATTGACGATGCCAAACAAGAATTACAAGACTTAGGCTTCAAAATCGACTATTTAGAAGAAATCTGGGGGCGAAGATTGGTGGCAATTTTCACCAATCTTACTAAAACAGGGAATGAATTAAGGCTTATTGATAATGTCGAAATCTAAAATCTTAGTTTTGGTAACTGGATCAATTGCGGCCTATAAAGCCTGTTATTTGGTTTCAAAACTTGTTCAAAACGCCTTTGAAGTAAAGATTGCGGCATCAAAATCAGCACTTGAATTTATTGGCGCGGCATCTTTAGAAGGATTATCAGGTAATAAAATTGCCCATGATACTTTTGAAGATGGCGGTGCCATGGATCATATAAATTTGGTGCGCTGGGCCGATTTGATAATTGCCGCCCCCGCAAGTGCTAATTTTATCAATAAAACTGCAAATGGTATTGGCGATGATTTAATTTCCACCCTTGTTCTTGCCCATGACTTTAAAAAGCCATTTTTAATTTGCCCCGCAATGAATACGCAAATGTATCTTCACCCTGCGACACAAAAATCAATTAAAAATTTGCGCGAATATGGTTTTGAAATTTTGGAAACCCAAAGCGGGGTTTTGGCATGCGGCGAGATTGGCCTTGGCAAATTACTTGACCCCGATGCGATTTATGATGCGATTATTAAAGCCTTGGGTGCGCCTGCCCCATCACCCGAAAAAATAGCGAAAAATAAAGCCAAAGAGGTTTTGATAATTTCGGGCGGAACAATTGAACCAATTGATAATGTGCGTGCGATTACCAATACTTCGTCAGGCAAAACTGGCGCAAATTTGGCGCAATTTTTTGACGCAATGGGCGCAGATATTGTATTTTTAACCGCAAAAAATGGCGCGCGCCCCGATATTGATTGTGAAACACATGAATTCACAAATTTCCAAAGCCTTTACAAGCAAGCAATTGAATTAATTAAACAAAATCAATTTGATGCAATAATAAATATTGCCGCAATTGCCGATTATTCGGTCTCAAAAATTACTGCAAATGGCAGTGATATTTCGGGCGATAAAATCTCATCCGAAATTGATGAGATGCAAATTCATCTAACGAAAAATCCGAAATTAATTGATGAATTTAAAAACCTATCTGACGCCAAATTGGTGGGTTTCAAACTTACATCAAATGCCAATGAAAATGAGGTTTTGGCGGCGGTTGAAAAACAAATAAAAAGTGCAAAATCGGATTTTGTAATTCATAATGATTTATCGCAAATAAGCCAAAACAAAGCACAACATTCGTTTCATATTTATAATAATAATGGCAAAAAAATTGCCGATTGTGTGGGCGTTAATTCACTATCAAATACGCTTTGGGAATTTCTTTGGGGGAAATAATGTATTTATTGCTTGATGTCGGCAATAGCCAAGTTTTCGGCGGCCTTATGAATGAAAATGGCGAGATTTTATTTCGCTTTCGCAAGGCATCAAAAACCGGCGCTTCATCGGATGAAATCGGGCTTTTTTTGCGCGCGGTAATCCGCGAAAATGGCTTTGAATATAAAGAAATCAAGCAAATCGCGCTTTGTAGTGTGGTTCCCGAAGTTGTGCATTCAATTGGTTCTGCCTGTGTGAAATATTTTGATATTCATCCCTTTGCCGTAAATAATGATGTTAAAACTGGCCTTAATAATAAATATGCCAACCCAAAAGAAGTGGGCGCAGATAGAATTGCCAATGCAATCGCGGGTTCAAAACTTTACCCCAACAAAAACCTTATTATCATTGATTTAGGAACGGCAACCACATTTTGCGCCATTACCAAAACCCGCGATTATTTGGGCGGCGCAATCCTTTCTGGCCTTAGGCTTAATATGGAAAGCCTTGTTTCCAAAACTTCAAAATTGCCATCATTTGAGGTAATTGCACCAAAAAATATCATGGGCAATTCAACTATTGAGAGTTTGCAATCTGGCCTTTATTTTGGGCATTTGGGGGCGATGCGCGAAATTATTGGCAAGATGAAAGATGAATGTTTTGACGGTGAAAAGCCATTCATTATCGGAACGGGTGGCTTTTCAAGCCTTTTCAAAGATGCCGAAATTTTCGACACAATCGAACCTGATATGGTATTTATCGGTCTAAAAACTGCAATTGAACTTAATCAACCAATTGCATAACCCCCATCAATCTTAATCTCATCACCCGTATGGAAACTTGACGCATTTGACGCAAGATAGATGGCAATTCCGCCAAATTCATCGGCATTTCCCCACCGCCCTTGTGGAACGCGACTTATGATTGCTGGGCCGAATTTATCGCTTTCTTGAAGTGGTTTGGTCATATCGGTTTCAACCCACCCTGGGCAAATGGCATTGGCGCGAATACCAAAACGCGCATATTCAACCGCAATCCCTTTGATAAGCGATATTACCGCCGCCTTAGACGCAGGATAGGCTTCATTGGCAGGCATACCAAAATAAGCACTTATCGATGATGTAACCACGAGCGAGCCGCCCATATCACCATTTTTTGCCCGTTCCACCATATATTTCAAACCCTCGCGGAAAGTCCAAAATACGCCATCAAGATTAACCGCCATAACATCGCGCCAATTTTGCGTGCTTGTATGCATGAAAGAGCGCGATGGACGGGCAATGCCAGAATTTGCAATGATTGTATCAATACGGCCAAAATTTTCGATTATTTTTGCCATATTTTCAATGATTTGATCTTCATTTGAAACATCAACATTCATTGCCGCAACGCGGGTTCCAAATTTCCCAAGTTGTTCAAG
The DNA here is from genome assembly GCA_964557085.1 of uncultured Caulobacteraceae bacterium. Taxonomy (GTDB): domain Bacteria; phylum Pseudomonadota; class Alphaproteobacteria; order Caulobacterales; family Aquidulcibacteraceae; genus Pseudaquidulcibacter. Next base: position 14,451 of record CAZKYS010000003.1, on the reverse strand, counting down.
CGCATTAGAATTTTTTTCAGGATTAGTGCCCCAGATAATAACATCCGCGCCCGCACCTGCCAAAGCCATCGCCATTCCAAGGCCAATACCGCCATTTCCGCCAGTTATAAGACAGACTTTTCCCTTAAGGCCAAATAATTGTTCAAGCATTTCAAATCCCTATATTTTTCCAAAAATCATAATAGGATATTCAAAATTTTACCAGCCCTCAAAAATGTTGTGATTTGTTAGTAATTTGAGATAGAAAACCATGTGTTTTGAATAAGTTAAATGGGATTTTAAACCATAGTTACAACTGGCGGATAATATTGGAATTTATATTAATAACTTTTCCAAAAATAACCTAAACCTTAGCCGCATCAATGCGTGGCCATTTCCATGCATAGCCTATAACTAACATAAGAAGAACTACTTCAACAGTTGCGCCATATATCATATGCATCCACGCCAAACCAACCAAATTGAACAATGAATAAGGAATATAAATCAAAGCCACTATTATGTTTGTTATGCGATTAACTTTAGCAGGTAAAGAAACAGAAAGGAAAATCATAAGCGCAGGAATTGAAACCGAAATCAAGCCAATCAATAGAGCGGTTTGAGTAATGTCAAAAACAAACATTTTTCCTGCCATAATTTCTTTTAGCATATTTGGCATGTATAAGCCTAAATAATCCACATAAATATAGAGGAACATAAAACTTGCCCATATTGATGCAAGTTTCATATTTAATCTTAAATCTTCAACTAAATTCTGTTTTGTTTTTTGCGCGCTCATTTTTAAATCCTAATGAAGATATTTTCACTATAAATAATTGTGGGATTGGTTAAAAAAAATGACAAATCCCATCGAGATTTGCCATTATTACAAACGCCCTGATTTATATGTTAAGCGCTTTACGCAAAACCTTAAAGATAATTTAGCCTTCAAAATCAGGTATCGCCAATGTAGTTGTTGATTTGATTGTTTCCATTACAAAGCGTGAGGAAACATTTTTCAAAGGCACATTATCAATCAAGGATTTATAGAATTTATCATAATGCGCCATGTCGGGCACGATTAGTTTTAAAATATAATCTACATCACCCGCCATGCGTAAAACCTCCGCCACTTCGGAGCAACGGTTTATGTAATGGGTGAATTTAGCAAGCCAATTGGCGGTATGTTCATTGGCCTCAATGGCAACAACAATGGTTAATCCAAGGCCAACAGATGGCGGGTCAACAATTGCCACGCGTTTTTTGATTATGCCCGATTGTTCAAGTTTTTGAACGCGCTGCCAACATGGGGTTTGCGAAAGGCCAACTTTTTTTGACAATTCAGCCAATGGAATATCCACACGTTCCATAAGTTCACGCAGGATTTTCCTGTCGATTGCATCTAATTTATTAGGTTTACGCGCGCCCATTTAATTCTCTTTTCTTAAATTATTTAAGACTCGCCCGATAATTACCATCTCTGGCCCATTTGGGGAAGCCATTGCAAATGTTTGTGGCAAATCTTCGAAATTGCATTGAATTATCGCTTGATTTTCGCGGGTTGCATTGGAAATTATCGCGGCGGGAAAATCCTTTTGCATGCCATTTTCAAGCGCCTTTTTAACAAAGGCCCCAATTGTTGCACGCGGCATGAATACAATTGTTGTTGTATCGTGCGATGCGATTGCACCCCAATTTATATCATCGGGCAAATCACCCTTTGCAAAATGAGCAGTTACAAATTGAACCCGTTTTGCATATTTTCTATCGGTAAGTGAAAAACCAAGTGCCGCCGCCGCCCCTTGTGGTGATGAAATTCCGGGGATGATTTCGTATTTTACACCCGCATTGCGGCAAGCATCCAATTCTTCGGTAAGGCGCCCAAAAATTAGGGCATCACCGCCCTTTACCCTAACCACAACCTTATCAGCAAGCGCAAAATCAACCAGCATTTGATTAATTTCCTGCTGTGCTACACTTGGTTTGCCGCCGCGTTTACCGACATTGATTAATTGTGCTTCGCGCCGTGCAAAGTCCAAAACTTCTTTTGTCACTAAATCATCATACATTATAACATCGGCGCGGCCCAATACGCGAACGGCCTTTAATGTAAGTAATTCGGCATCCCCCGGCCCCGCGCCCATTAGGATTACTTCGCCCCTTATTGGTTGGGCTTGGTCGATTTGGGCGATTAAATGTGTTTCATCGGGTTTTGAATTTGGATTTTCGAGGGCTTGTTTGGCAAAATTGTGCCAAAAATTGCGGCGTGTTCCAAAATCTAATTCACGCTTTTTGATTATTGGTCTTAGGTTTTGCGCAGCTTTTAGCCATTTGGTGATGGCGGGCGGAAACATGGCCTCAAGCCTTGCCCTTATTTGTTGCCCCAATGCGGGGGATGCGCCATCGGTTGAAACCCCGATTACAAGCGGCGATCGATTAACAATCGCGCCAAATTGAAAATCACAAAATTCAGGGCGGTCAATAATATTAACTGCCGCGCCAGATTTTCGTGCGGCTTTTATGAAATTTTGGGCCTCTTCGTCATTTTGCGATTGTAAAATGGCGATGTGAGCATTTTCTAAATCATCATCTTGCCATTCACGCTCTATATATTGAAGGTTTTCGATTTGGGTTTGCGATAATTCACTATTGCCACAATAAAATTCAACCTTTGCGCCAGTTGCGGCAACTAATTCAGCTTTCCAAAAGGCCGCCTCGCCAATGCCAGCGACCACAATTTTTTGACCGCGTAATTTATGAAAAAGCGGAAGAACATCAATGTCTTGCATACGTGGTGAATTAATGAATTGCGCGTTTCGCGTCATATGCCAGAGCCATCCGAAATATTATCGTCTTCACCATTTTTAGCATCATTATAATAAAGATTATAGTGCACATATTGTAATGCAGGGCGCAAAACAAATTCCGCCACAATCGCCAGTGCAAAATAGCCCAAATTCTTGGTAACAATCCAAACCAATGCACTAAAGGCAATTGCCGCAAATATGCGCCAATTTATTAGATACTTAAGCGCAGCATTTGGATTTGCATGATGCGGCATTAAATAATGGGCAATTTCATCAAAGCGGTTTGATTTATTTTCGCTTTTTAAAATCGCCTCGACCATGCCAAGGCCGACAGTTTCATTGGTGATTTTATCAATAAGGATAAAAGCACCCAATTCGCGGTCTTTGGAATATGTATCAAGCAAAACAGGCTTTGAAAGCGTGATTTGTGCCGAACCAATTGCATTCATTGATAATGATTTATTTGGCGCTTCTTGAAGGTCATTAAAATCAATGGTTTTTTCAACTTTCAATTTGGCATTGGTGAATGATGTTCCAAGTTTGAATGCATATTCCTTATGCTCGCTCGATTTATTGGCGGACATCCAGAAAATTGAGGCTTTGAATTTACTTTGGGTTTCAATTGGATCATTTGCGGCAATTAAAACATCACCGCGCGAAACATCAATTTCCTTATCAAGGCAGATGGTTGGCGTTTGGCCTGCAATTGCAACATCCAAATCGCCATTTTGGGTTACGATGCGCGAAACTTTGGCTTTTTCCCCCGATGAAGAAACCCGAATAATATCGCCAATTTTTACGACACCACTTGAAACATAACCCGCAAACCCGCGAAAGTTTAAATCGGGGCGGTTTACCCATTGAACTGGAAATCTGAAATTTAATGCTTGGGGTTTTGACGGGGTAACATTTTCCAAATGTTCAAGTAAATATGGGCCATTATACCATCCCATATTTTCCACTGCCAATTGGGCAACATTTTCACCATTTGGCGCGGCGATTGGAATTGCCTGCACTTCGTCAAATTTGAAAATATCGGCATATTTTTGAAAATCCTTTTTGATATTTTCAAAAATATTTTTGTCATAGCCGACCAAATCCATTTTATTAATTGCCAAAACAATTTTTTTAACGCCCATTTTGGCAACAATTAATGCATGGCGGCGGGTTTGCACCAAAACGCCTTTGCGTGCATCAATCAAAATAACGGCAAGGTCGCAATTTGATGCGCCCGTTGCCATATTGCGCGTATATTGTTCATGACCCGGTGTGTCGGCAACAATGAAGGCCCGTTTTTTGGTTCGAAAATAGCGATAGGCAACGTCAATCGTAATCCCCTGCTCACGTTCTGCCGAAAGGCCGTCTACAAGAAGGGCGAAGTCACGGTTTTCACCTGTTGTTCCGAATTTTTTGCTGGCATCATCAAGGGCATCAAGGTGATCTTCATAGACCTGCCCTGCATCAAATAATAGACGCCCAATAAGGGTTGATTTGCCATCATCAACCGAACCGCAAGTGATAAATTTCAAAAGCCCCAATTCATTATCTGCATTAGTGGCGTTTTTTAATATTTCTTTGGCTTTGGGTAGGTTTGACATTAAAAATAACCTTCCGCTTTCTTTTGTTCCATTGATGCGCCTGAATCTTGGTCGATAATGCGCCCTTGGCGTTCGGAAACCTTGGCGGCAAACATTTCATCGACAATTTCAGGCAAGTTTTTGGCGCTTGATTCCACCGCACCAGTTAGAGGGTAACAGCCAAGGGTTCTGAACCTAACAAGGCGGTTTTCAATTTTTTCGCCATCACGCAATTCAAGACGTTCATCATCAACCATGATTAATGCGCCGTCGCGTTCGATTACTGGGCGTTCTTTGGCAAAATATAATGGCACAACAGGGATATTTTCGCGTTCAATATAGGCCCAAACATCATATTCGGTCCAATTTGAAAGCGGGAAAACACGAAATGATTCACCCTTATTCTTAAGCGTATTAAACAAATTCCAAGGTTCAGGGCGCTGATTTTTTGGATCCCAAATATGACCCGCCGCACGGAATGAGAAAATGCGTTCTTTGGCGCGTGACTTTTCTTCATCACGGCGCGCACCACCAAAAGCGGCATCAAAACCATATTTATCAAGTGCCTGTTTAAGCCCTTGGGTTTTCATTACATCGGTGTGGATTTTTGAACCATGTTTTAAAGGCGAAATCCCCTGTGCCAAACCATCGGGATTTATGTGAACCAAAAGTTCAACCCCCAATTCTTTGGTGTGGCGATCACGAAATTCAATCATTTCCTTAAATTTCCAGCCTGTATCAACGTGCAAAAGTGGAAATGGTGGCTTTGATGGGTAAAATGCCTTCATGGCAAGATGAAGCATGACCGCGCTATCTTTGCCGATTGAGTAAAGCATTACGGGCTTATCAGCGAGTGATGCAACTTCACGGATAATGCGAATTGATTCAGCTTCTAGGCGGTCCAAATGGCTTAATTGTTTCATTATCTTAGCCTTGGTTTTCTGTTTGATTTTGGCGGCTTAATTGACCTGTTTCATCAACATGAAGGCCACATTCTTTTTTGCCCGCGATTTCACTTTCCCACCACCAGCGGCCAGCGCGCTCATCTTCACCTATTTCAATTGCGCGTGTGCATGGTGCGCAGCCAATTGATAAAAAGCCTTTATCATGCAATGGATTATATGGGATATTTAAGGCTTTAACTTCGCTTACAACCTTATCGCGTGTATAATCATAAAGTGGGTTAAATTTCTTTAGGCCGCGTGCATCATCTTGAAAAATCTCAATTTGTGAACGCGCATCTGATGCATCCGCCCTAAGGCCAGTAATCCATACCACTGACCCATCAAGGGCGCGGTTTAATGGCTCAATCTTACGAATTGCACAGCATGATTTGCGTGCGTCCACTGAGTTTTTGAAACCATTGGTGCCATTGGCACGCACCCATTTTGAAATTGCTTCAGGGTCTGGATAAAAGCCTTTGATGGTAATTCCATAATTATCTTCGGTTTCTTGCCAAAGATTGTGGGTTTCATCAAAAAGGCGGCCTGTATCAAGGGTTACAATCTCAATATCAAGTTTTTGGGTGGCGATATGATGGGTTATTAATTGGTCTTCAATACCCAATGAAGTTGTGAAAACTATTCGCCCAGTTGTTTCGTTACGAAGTTTTTTAAGGCGTGACGCAATATCAAGGTTTTGATAATTATTTGGCATGGCGTGCCTCTAGGATTGATTTTTTTGAACCATTTACGCGCTGATATGAAAGCGAATAAGTTTTTAAGGCATTTTGCCATTGTTCAATTGGTTGGCGTGCCAATTGCTCATCAGAAATCTCAACTTCATTAAAGCCGCAGGATAATAAATCAGGGAATTGATCAGGTATTACAGGGCCAATTGCACGTAATGCACCATTAAAGCCTTTAAGACGAAGCAATTTTGCAAGCGAAAAACCACGCCCATCGGAATGTGATGGAAATTCAATTGCGATTGCGGCTGTGTTTGAAAATTGTGAAATTATTTCATCGGCATCAATATTATTGGCAATTAAATTAAATTGCACATTTGATTGGATGATTTGCCCATTTGAATTAATTATTGGCATTTTCGCCACCATTCAAATAAGCAGCTTGAAATTCTGCAATTCCAATGCGGCGATAAGTTTCGATAAAAGTTTCATTTGGCGTGCGATGTTCGCGATATTTATTTACAAGGCGCAAAATTGCATCAGGCACTTGGTCGGCATCGATCCCCGGCCCTAATCTTTCACCAAGCGACATATTTTCGGATGCATCACCGCCAATTGTGATTTGGTAATTTTCGCGCCCTGCTTTTTCCAGACCCAAAATACCAATATTACCAATATGATGATGGCCACAGGCATTGATACAGCCCGAAATTTTAATACCCAATTCCCCAATTTCATCTTGAAGATTTTGTTGTTCAAATTTCTTTGAAATCTCTTGCGCAATCGGAATTGCGCGCGCGGTTGCCAATGCGCAATAATCCAAACCTGGGCATGCAATAATATCGGAAATCAAACCAATATTGGCGGTAGCCAGATTATATTCCCCAAGTTTTTGCCAAATTTCAAATAAATCCGCTTTGGCAACATTTGGAAGAACGATATTTTGAGTGTGTGATATGCGAATTTCACCATAAGAATATTCATCGGCAATATCGGCAATCGCGCGCATTTGCACACCAGTTGCATCGCCTGGAATACCACCAATTGGTTTTAGTGAAATCATTAATGCCACATAATCATCATTTTTATGTGCAAAAGCATTATTTTTAAAAAATGCCGCAAAGCTTTGATTTTGCAATTGATTTTCTAATTGTGCATAATCTTTATTTGGTAATTTAGGGCTTTGGAAATAGGCTTCTATACGCGCGATTTCTTCTTTGGGGACGTTGATTTGCGTGCCATTATTTTGGGCATATTCTTCTTCAACAAGGTTGATAAATTCTTCAAGCCCTGTTTCTTCAACAAGTATTTTGATGCGCGCTTTATATTTATTATCGCGCCTTCCAAGTAGGTTGAACACGCGCAAAACCGCGTCAAGATATGATAATAATTCCTCTAATACGATAAAAGGTTTGATTTCTTTGCCAATGATTGGCGTTCGACCAAGGCCACCACCTGCGAATACGCGCGCGCCGATTTTGCCATTTTGTTCTACCAATTCAATGCCAACATCGTTTGAACGAATTGCGGCTCGGTCAATCTTGCTTCCTGTGACGGCAATTTTGAATTTGCGGCCTAAATATGAAAATTCGGGATGGTTTGATGACCATTGACGTATTGTTTCACCAATTGGGCGCGGGTCAATGATTTCATCTTTTGCAACGCCTGCCAAATGATCCGAAGTTACATTACGAATGCAATTGCCAGAAGTTTGGATTGCATGCATTTCAACTTTTGCTAAATCCGCGAGAATGTCGGCAACTTGGTCAAGTTTAATCCAATTATATTGGATATTTTGGCGGGTGGTGAAATGACCATAGCCTTTGTCATATTTATCGCCAATATCAGCCAAAACCCGCAATTGTTTTGAATTTAATGTGCCATAAGGAATGGCAACCCTAAGCATATAAGCATGTAATTGAAGATAAAGGCCATTGCGCAAGCGAATTGGGCGAAATTCTTCTTCGGATAAAGCACCTTTTAGGCGGCGGTCAATTTGTTCTTTGAATTGTCTTACGCGCGCGCTTACAAATTCATGGTCAAATTCATCATAACGATACATTATATTGCCCCATATTTTATTGTTGGGCCTGAAACTTTGATTTTAACGCGAAAATGTTCGGGAATAATTTTATTATCAATTATGTTTACCGATACTAATTCTGCGTCAACAACTTGATTTTTAGAAATAAATTTTTGGGCGATGCCTTCTAAATGGTTTGAATCATCTTCATTGTTTGCAATGATTGCATTTTCGAAATCATTTTCCCATTTTTCACCTGACCAATATATTACCTGCCCCGATAATAAATCATGGGCGATAAGTATCGCAGGGTATTTTATTTTTTTACTCATTAATTTTGGCCATACTTCAAGTGAAGTTATACATTATTTGTGTGGCATATCGCATTAGAAGACCGTCATTACAATTGCATAAATTAGGTAAAAATCTTGCATTCACTCAATTAAAAAGAAAATTTTTCTTTTTATAAATTATTTTAGAATAATTTATGATTTAAACTTAAAATTGAAGCACACAGATTGGGATATATAAGTTATGAGTGGCTATATTTTAATAAGAACAACCCATGCAACACACGAAGAGGCCACAAAAATGGCACGTCTTTTGGTTGAAGCAGGCCTTTGCAAATGCGCACATATTGCCAAGATTGAAAGCCTCTACACTTGGGATGGTGAATTTTGCCACGAAAATGAGTTTTCGCTTAGCGTTAAAGCAAGCGAAACATCATTTGGAGAAATTGCCAAAATAATCAAAGAAAACCATAAATATGAAGTGCCTGAAATTATCGCCACTCCAATAAGCGCAATTTCAGTTGATTATCTTGCATGGCTAGAAGAATAAAGCCCCCAAAAATGGGGGCTTTTTGAAACTTATTGTATTTGAATAATTAGTCAGCAAGGCCAGCAGGAACAATACCACCATTTGCCGCCAATTGTTTCATAACTTCTTTATGAAGCCAAATATTCATTGTCGCGCTATCATCTTGGTCGCCTGTATAGCCCAATTCAGTTGCTAATTCTTTGCGGTGTCCAAGTGATGAATCGATATCAAGCAATTTCATCAAATCAACAATTGAAGTGCGCCAATTAGATGGAACGCCTTTAACATCAACCATATTGTCAAGAATTACAGCAACATCAACCGCATCGATTGCACTTGGTTTTACTTCAACTGGTGCAGCTGGCGCAGGTGCAGCTTCTGGCGCAGCTTGAACTGGTGATGGTGCAGGTGCGGCCTGTGCTTTATGCCCGAAAATTGCGTCTTTAATTTTGCTAAAAATACCCATTGTAAACCTCCGTTTATAGCACGGACTTCTATTACAATTTATGATGCTTCACAAGTTAAATTAATGTGACAACCCGCCAGTATGGAGGTGTAAATTGCGTAAATGCACATAACCCACAAGTAAGGCACCGCAAACACTCAAAGGGGTTTCCCAATAGCTTAAATGAGCTGCAAAGGCACCAATTCCAAGAAGCAAAATCCCAATAATCGCAAGCGATAAATTCAAAGTATCTCGCCAACCACCATTACGCCAAAGCGCAAAAGCGCTAATTGGTGCCGCCATGAAAATTAAAGCTGTATGAACCCAGCCATCATGCACCAAAAAGCCCAAAAAAGGTAATATAATTATAAGCACAGGCACGATAAGGCAATGCGCAAGGCAAACTACCGAAATTATAACCGCAATTTTATCAAAAATATGCGGCTCTTTAGGTAAAATTTCATTATGCTCGTGATGACATTCCATTGCTATGTTATAAAGTAACATTAGTTAAGAAATCAAGAGTAAAATAATTTTATTTCACCACCGGCAAAATCACTGATGAATTTGCATTTCCACCAAATTGAACTTTTATCTCCGTCTTTTGATAATCTTCGGGCTTGGCATAAAAGATGTTTGGCACAAACTTTTGCGGGTTTCTATCATAAAGCGGGAATAAAGTTGATTGCACTTGAACCATTATTTTATGGCCTTTTTTGAAAGTGTGATCAACATTTGGAAGGCCAAATTTGAAATTCTCTACCTGCCCTGCTTTTAAAGCGCGTGGCTTATCAAAACCATCTACATAACGCCCTCGGAAAATTTCAAGCCCCACCGCAAGTTGATAACCCGCCATATCAGGTGAATAAGTATCTTCATCAGGGTAAACGTCAATTAATTTAACAACATAATCGCCATCTGTTCCAGATGTTGATGCAAATAAATTCACCATTGGCGCCCCTTGAATATGAATGTCTTTATCAAGCTCTGGGGTTTCAAAAACCGCAACATCGGTTCGCGTTGCCGCCCATCTTTGATCACTTACCAGCCACGGCTTCCAAATATTGGCATCGCGTGTATGAATTGGGCGCGCAACATAAGGAATTGGTTTTTTAGGATCTGAAATATAAGTTTCAGAACCAGATTTCATAGGGGTTTTGAATGAAAGTGTGTTGTTTTCATTGAAATATATTGGTGTTGGTGTTCCACCTGTCCAGCTTTGTGAAATATTCCAATGATTTTTGCCACTATCAAATGTCAGAACTGGCGGCGTATTTGGGTTTGGCGCATCTTTTAAATAATGATCCAAAAATGGCTTCATATATTTAACGCGAAATTCTTTGGCAGTGTCCCCTGCCCATTTAAGTGCGCCAAGGTTTGAACCATCATAATTAACCTGCGAATGGCGCCAAGGGCCAATCACTAATGATACCATGTCATTATTTTTATCTTTGGCCTCTAAAACCTTGTATGCGGCGGGTGCGCCATAAGAATCTTCCTGATCCCATTGCCCAACAACAAGCATTGTTGGAACTTTTAATGGCGTATTTACAAGCCATTTATCAACCGCCTGTTTCGACCAGAAATCAGAATAAGATGGGTTCTGCATAATTTTTTGCGCAAATGGATATTTATCAACCCCCCATTTTTTCGCAAAATCACCCGCAGAACCAGCAGACAAGAATTTCAAATAATCATCGCCATTTCCATAAGGCACATCATCATTATCGCCCTTATCGGTGGTCATAGATGTTATATAATCAAAATTGGGCTGGCGGAATGCGCCATTATGGAACCAATCATCACCCATCCAACCGTCAACCATCGGGCTTTGCGGAACACTTGCGCGCAATGCAGGATGTGGGTTGATTGTTGCAACAAGTGCGGTGAAACCAACATAGCTTGAACCCGTTATACCAACACGGCCATTTGATTCTTTAACATTTTTTACAAGCCAGTCGATTGTATCATAAGCATCAGTTGATTCATCAACATTTGTTTTATTCAATTCGCCAATTATTGGGCGATTCATTATGAATTCACCCTCTGAATTATTGCGCCCACGTATATCCTGATAAACACGAATATAGCCGTCATCAACAAACTCAGCATCCATAACAGGCAATATTTCTTCGATTTTTTGGCTTAGGTTTCGCGATGTTGAACGTTTTGCATTATATGGCGTGCGCGACATCAAAATTGGGGCATTTTGCGTGCCCTTTTTCATCACGATGACGGTGTATAATTTAACGCCATCACGCATTGGAATCATTTCAACACGTTTTATAAAATCAGCCTCTTCACGAATATTATCATATTTGCCAAGCATTTCGGGTGTCATTGGCGTAACAATTTTTGCCGATGTATCTTGCGCCAAAACATTATATGGCAATGAAGAAATTGCCAAACTTAACGCGATATATGAAATTAATTTGTGAGTTTTTGTCATTTTATACCTGAAAATATTTTTCTTTATTGCTATCATCAAAAATGCCATATTGCAAAACATTCGCAAGACAAATGTCAGGAAATTTTTATGAGTAAGAAAGAATTTTTAAATGCCGAAGATGTCGAACGCACCTATCCTTTATCAAACTACCCTGAACCCTTTTATTCATTAGTAAAAGATAGGGTAAAACGAAGGCTTGGTGACTATTTTAGCCTTTCTTCTTTTGGCGTAAATCATACAAGATTGCCGCCAAACTGCATGTCTGCGCTATTTCACAAGCATTCAGTGCAGGATGAATTCATTTATATTCTTGAAGGCAATCCAACATTAATAACCGAAAATGGTGAATATGAATTATCCCCTGGAATGTGCGCTGGTTTCAAGGCGGGGGAAAGCGCGCATCATTTGGTCAATAAAAGCGAAAATGATGTGGTCTATCTTGAAATTGGTGATAGGCTTCCTGATGATAGTGCCGAATATCCCAATGATGATTTAAAAGCTTTTCAAGACGAAAATAAAAAATGGCGCTTTACCCATAAAGATGGCAGTGATTATTAAAGGTGAAATTATGAAAAAAATTATTCTTACAAGTTTGGTTAGTCTTTTGATTTGCACAAGTGCGAATGCGAAAATGGCAATTAAATCGAATGATGTTGCCAATGGCAAAACCCTTAAGCAAGAGCAGGTATTTAATGGCTTTGGCTGTTCTGGCGCAAATATTTCGCCGCAGATTTCATGGTCTGGTGCGCCAAAAGATACGAAATCATTCGCACTTACTGTTTATGACCCTGATGCGCCAACTGGTTCGGGTTGGTGGCATTGGGTGGTGTTTAATATTCCAAAAGAAACCAATCAATTGCCTTTAAATTATGGTTCAAATACCACAAATGATGGCGCAACTCAAAGCCGTACAGATTTTGGAACTTATGGCTTTGGCGGCGCTTGCCCACCACAAGGTGATAAACCACATCGCTATATTTTCACAATCCATGCCCTAAAAACCGATAAAATCCCACTTGATAAAGATGCAAGTGCGGCAATGGTTGGTTTTATGCTTAATGCAAATACCATTGAAAAAGTAAGTATTATTGCAAAATACGGGCGTTAATTAATGAATGCGGGGCGCAATTTATCACTTGATATTTTTCGCGGTTTAACAATTGTTTTGATGATAATTGTTAATTCACAAGGAACAGGTGCGCCCCCCTTTCCTATGCTTGATCATGCCGAATGGTTTGGTTTTACAATTGCCGATTGGGTGTTTCCGTCTTTTTTATTTGCAACCGGAAGTTCGATTGCCTTTATCAAAATGGGGCGATTTTCAGATGCGCAATATTTTGCCAAAGTCTTTAAGCGAACAATATTGATATTTTTAATCGGCCTTGCACTCGCTTGGTTTCCATTCTTTTTGTTCAATAAGGATGGGAATTTTGAATGGAAATATTTTAAAAACCTAAGATTTATGGGGGTTTTGCAGCGCATCGCGCTTTGTTATTTCTTTGCAAGTTTTATAATAAGATATTTAAAGCCCAATTGGGTTTTAATTGCCATGTTTGCTTTATTATTCGCCTATTGGGGGCTTTTATATTTTGGCGCGCCAAGCGGGCTTCAATACGATAAATTGGCAAATTTTGGCACTTATATTGATAATTTAATCATTCCAAAATCCCACATCTATCGCCGCGATGGCGGCTTTGAACCCGAAGGGTTATTGGGCACAATTCCGGCAATCGCCAATATTTTGGCGGGATTTTTAACAACGAAATTCATTCAAAACACAAATGATAACAACAAAACAATGATGCCACTTTTGATTTATGGAATTGGTGCGGTTTTGATTGGATTAATTTGGGGGCAATTTTTCCCAATTTCAAAAAAACTTTGGACTTCAAGCTATGTGATGCTTTGTATCGGGCTTGATATATTGGTTTTGGTTGGGATTATGGCCTTTTACAATAGGTTCAAATTTGGCGCCAAATTCTTTGAAATTTTTGGAAAAAATCCATTGGTGATTTATATCTTTTCAATCGCACTTTTAAAAATAATGATGACAATTCAAGTTTCAAAAGGCAAAAATCTATATAGTTTTTTAAGCGCAGACTTTATAAATACTTTATTCCATGACGCATTGGGAAGTTTATTTTTTTCAATTATTATAGTATTTACTTGCTTTATTTTTGCAATTTGGCTTGATAAAAAGAATATAATTATAAAGGTTTAATATGAAAAATTACGTTTTAGTGGCAATTTTATGTGGCGCAGCCTTAATAGGCTATAATATGCGCATTAAGCCTGTAAATCATCATAAAATTGAAAAAACAATCAGTGCCGCAGAGGCACAAAAAGAAAGAATCCTTGAGGAACAAGAAAATAAACAAAAAGAACTTATAGAAATCAAGGCACGCGAATTAACGAAAGCCAGCCTTTCAACCATGAATTATGACACCGCAAATGGCGAAAAATGCACTGAAAACTGCCAAGATACCAATGCAGGTTTTGAATGGGCTAAATCCCAAGATTTTAACGAAGATAGCGACTGTGGCGGCAAAACCGAAGCCTATAAAGACGGCTGCCAAGTCTATCTCGATAAATACAATAATTTACTTGATGAAAACAAAGAAAAATTAGAAACAGCCAACGAAACCCCACCACCACCACCTATAACAAACCAAACAAAAGTCATGACCTCCACCGTAGGTGGAGGTTTGTGACGCTTCGCTTGGGC
>CAZKYS010000002.1:0-53080 GCA_964557085.1 uncultured Caulobacteraceae bacterium | reverse complement strand
ACCCAAAAATCATGATTTAAAAATCCCGCAAATGGGTTGGAATGAAGTTACACCAAACGCTTGTAAATATTTTGATAAAGCATGGGATAACAAGCCCAAGGATGTCTATTTCGTGCACTCATACGCGTTTCGTGCGCAAAACCTTGAAAATATCGCGGCAAATTGCATATATGGTGCTGATAAATTTGCCGCCGCAGTTCAAAAAGACAATATTTTTGGCGTTCAATTTCACCCTGAAAAAAGCCAAAAAGCTGGCCTTAAACTATTAAATGCATGGCTTGAAAATGATTAATTTATATCCCGCAATCGACATGAAAGATGGTAAAGCGGTTCGCCTTTTTAAAGGTCGCTTTGATGAAATTACCATCTATGATGATAATCCTGTAAACCGTGCAAAATCTTTTGCTGATATGGGTTTTAAATATCTTCATATGGTTGATTTAGACGGCGCATTGGCGGGTAAAAGCATTAATGTCGAAGTTGTAAAAAATGTACGCAAAGCAATTAATATTCCAATTCAATTAGGCGGCGGCATTCGCACCATCGAAACCATTGAAAACTGGCTATCAATTGGTGTTACGCGCGTAATTTTGGGCACAATAGCTGCAAAAAACCCTGACTTTGTAAAAGAAGCGGCAATTAAATTTCCAAATCAAATTGCGGTTGGCATTGATGCAATAAATGAATTTGTTGCAGTTGAAGGCTGGGCAGAGACCACCGACATTGCCGCAACCGAACTTGCAAAACGCTTTGAAGGCGCGGGTGTTGCCGCAATTATTGCAACTGATATTGCGCGCGATGGCACAAAAACGGGAATAAATGTTGAATTTACGCAAAAAATGGCAAATGCGGTTTCAATTCCAATCATTGCCTCTGGTGGTTTAAAATCTGTTGATGACATACACGCTATTCGCGCAAGCCAAGGTACGCCAATCGAAGGTGCAATTTTGGGCAAGGCGCTTTATGATGGCCTTATCAATGCCAATGAGGCATTAGAGGCCGCGAAATGAGCTTAAAAACCCGCATAATCCCATGTTTAGATGTAAAAGATGGCCGTGTTGTTAAGGGTGTTCAATTTGAAAACCTACGCGATGCGGGCGACCCAGTTGAGCAAGCCAAATTTTATGATGCGCAAGGCGCAGATGAAATTTGCTTTTTGGATATTTCGGCATCACATGAAGGGCGAGGCACGCTTTATGATGTGGTTTCACGCACCGCCGATGTTTGCTTCACACCGCTTACTGTTGGTGGCGGCGTTCGTTCGGTTGAAGATTTTCGCGCACTTCTTTTGGCAGGCGCAGATAAGGTTGCCATAAACACGGCGGCAGTTAAAAAACCTGATTTAATTCGTGATGCGGCTTTATCCGTTGGTTCGCAATGCGTTGTTGTTGCCATTGATGCGCGAAGGGTTGCAAATAATCCGCCAAAATGGGAAATTTTCACACATGGCGGACGTAATCCAACTGGGATTGACGCCATTGAATTTGCCGCATTAGCCGAAAAAAATGGCGCCGGTGAATTGCTTGTTACATCGATGGATAAAGATGGAACCAAAGATGGCTATGATATCGAATTAATAAGAACAATTACTGATATGGTTGATATTCCTGTTGTTGCATCTGGCGGTGTTGGTGATTTGGATCATTTGGTTGAAGGCGTCATCAAAGGTAAAGCAAACGCAGTTTTGGCGGCATCAATTTTCCACTTCGGCACACACACTTTGCAAGAGGCCCGCGATGCCTTAAAACAAAATGGAATAGAAGTTCGCAAATTGGAGGAATAAATGACAATAGGCGATTCCATAAACCAATTAATCGAAGATATTGCGGCAAAAAAAGATGCCGACCCCAAAGCCTCATATTCGGCAAGCCTTATCAAGGCAGGCCCTAAAAAATGCGGTAAAAAACTGGGTGAAGAGGCTGTAGAATTTGCAATGGCTTTAGTTGGTGATGACGAGAGTGAAATAACAAATGAAGCAGCGGATTTATTATATCATTTTGCCGCCTGCCTTATTGCCAAAAATAT
The DNA here is from genome assembly GCA_964557085.1 of uncultured Caulobacteraceae bacterium. Lineage (GTDB taxonomy): Bacteria > Pseudomonadota > Alphaproteobacteria > Caulobacterales > Aquidulcibacteraceae > Pseudaquidulcibacter. The sequence continues at coordinate 51,055 of CAZKYS010000002.1, read as the reverse complement.
CGACCCACAAAAAATTGCCGATGTTTTAAGTGCGCGGCGTGGAGTTGGTGGCCATGTTGAAAAGGCAAGCCGCAAAAATGATTGATAATATAATTATTAGGCAAGCCAATTTAGATGATACACAAAAACTAAAACAATATAGCGAAAATTGTTTTATTGAAACTTTTGCCCACCTTTATCCAAAGGAAGATTTGGATTTTTTCCTTGCTGAAAAATACAGTATTGAAGAAGTTCAAAAACAGATTTTAGATAATGAAAATTATGTTTTAATTGCGCAAAATCAAAATGGTGATTTTATTGGTTATGCGATGAGTGCGCCAATGGGCCTGCCGTTCAAAGATGCCAAAGAAAATTCATATGAATTAATCCGCCTTTATGTTTCGCAAGAGGCAAAGGGAACAGGGATTGCAAAAAAACTATATGAAATGGTGCTTAAAAAGGCACATGAATTAAATTCAAGTGAATTATACCTTGGTGTTTATTGCGATAATTTACGGGCACAAAGTTTTTATAAAAAACTTGGATTTCAAATTGTTGGCAATTATTTATTCCCAGTTGGCAAAACTATGGATGATGAGCGAATAATGCGCCTTAATCCTTCAATTTATGCGGAAAGCAAATGAAAAGTTATTTTTTAGGTATAGCAGGCGCGGGCGTTTCAGCGCTTGCATCAATTTTAAAATCAGAAGGCTATGAGGTTAGCGGATCTGATGAAGGGGTTTTTGCACCTATTTCAACTTATTTAGATAATCTTGGAATAAAATATAAAACCAGCTTTGATAAAGCCAATGTTCCGTCCGATATTGATGTGGCAATCATTGGAACCACCGCCAAAATAAACCCTGAAACCAACCCTGAATTACAAGAAATTATTGCGCGCAATATTCCGCATTATACTTTTGCCGAATATTTGGGCCTGCACACAAAGGGGCGCGATAATTTGGTGGTTGCAGGCTCTTTTGGGAAATCATCATTAACCGCGCTTGTAACACATATTTTACGGCATTCAGGGCGAAACCCTGGTTGGTTTGTTGGCGCAATTGCAAAAGATTTGCCGCAAACAGGATATTGGGGAAAAGACAAAGAATTTATTATCGAAGGCGATGAATATATTGTTAGCATTAATGATAAACGCTCTAAATTCGAGCTTTATGAAGCGAAAAATATTCTTTTATCATCAATTGTACATGATCATGTAAATATGTTTCCAACCATGGAAATATATGAAGATTTATTCTTCAGGCTTATAAATAGGCTTCCAGAAGATGGAAAAATCTTTGCAGCAAGTCAATATGAACCAATCCACCGCCTTATAACAAAAGCAAGAAGAAGTTCAGATGTAATATGGTATGGCCTTGATGAATGTTCGGGCTTTTTTGCAAAAAATGTTGAAATTGGTGAATTTACAACATTTGATTTAGTTACGCCTGCCCGTGACAAAATACACCTTACAACATCGCAATTGGGTATGCATAATATTGAAAATATTGTTGCAGCATCGGCATACGTGCTTACAGAAAAACTGGTGACGCCGGAACAATTACAAAAAGCAATTCTTGCCTTTAATGGTGTTGAGCGTCGCCTTGATAAAAAAACTAAAACTTCAAGTGTGCCATTATATGAAGGCTTTGGTTCAAGCTATGAAAAGGCGCGCTCTGCGATTGAGGCGATAAAATTACATTTTCCATCGCGTAAATTAATTGTGGTTTTTGAACCGCACACTTTTTCATGGCGAAACCGCGCATCATTATTTTGGTATGATCACGTTTTCGCGGGGGTTGATAATGTTCTTATGCTTCCACCACCCACACATGGCGCGGGAAATCATGATCAATTATCACATGACGAAATTATCGCCCGAACAAAAAACGCCGATATTGATGTTTTGGGCGTTGATAATGCACAAGATGTTATAAATTATCTTATGAATGAATTGAAAGGCGATGAAGTGGTTTTACTTTTGTCATCTGGCCCGCTTTATGGATTGCCGCAAAGCCTTCCGCCTTTATTGGATGAAGAATTTTGTTAATTTTCAAACAATTTTGATTTATAATTCATAAAAATATTGAATGAATTATCATCAATTGCATAAGCCCAATCATTGGTTTTTGCATCTACTAAATCATTATTTTTGCTTTTTATAAGCAGCCAATGTTTGGTGAACTGATTTGCGACAAAAACTTCAATTTCCTCACCATTTTTTAAAATGATTTTTTCTTTTAAAACTGGTGAATTGGTAATTCTTGAAGCCTTTGTAACATCAATCATTTTTGAATTTAAAATCGCCATTGCGGCATAATTAATTTTATCATTTGATTTTCCATCAATTTCAAAAATATTTGCCGAATTACGTTTGATTTCAAACTCTTTAAAGCCAGTAATATGAATTGAGTTTGAAATTATATCATCTGCTTTAAATTTAAAAACCTTATAATCAAGCCAATCAGATATATTTTCAATCGGGCTTAAAGCACCGATTACATTATATATTTCTTGATCCCCCAATTTTCTGACAAATAAATTATTGCCATTACGTCCGATATGCGTGGCATTTATTAATTGATCTTGGGCGTCAAATAATTCGATAATTGTTCCGAAACCAAATTCCATAGGCTCGCCAACGCCCAATTCATCAAATTGTTGTGGTGATTGCGCGGCAATTTCGCCTTTTTCCAATTTGGCAATTTGGGCGGCAAATTCATTTATTTTTTCATTTGAAACAGGATAATCACTACGCTCATACATTTGCCAGCCAGTATCACGGCGATTTATATTAAACGCCCCCTCTGGAACCGTTATTCTTATGCGCTTTACGTCGACAAAGCGATTTTCAATATTATTAAAAACCCTTGGCTTTTGTGTAAGAATTTCCTGTGATTCAAGAATTTTGCGATTTGAATACAAAAAACTTCCTATTGAAGTTAAGATTGTAAGCCCCAAAAGGAATTTTAATATCCCAAATTTTGATTTTCCATTACCCATATACTTAATATACAGTTACAAAATTAATTATAGGTGACCAAAATTGCTTTTTGCAAGTTTCCTTTGTTGTCGCATTTCTTATCCGAAAACCGCTTCACACTTTTCGGGAAATGCTTACGAGCCTTTTGTGTTCCGATTAAATCGGAACAAGGCTCTAGATTTTTTATTGGTCGCATTTCTTATCCGAAAACCGCTTCACACTTTTCGGGAAATGCTCTAGTAAGCCAATATGAACAAACTCGACCCTTTAGAATTTACCAAAGATCTTATAAAAATCCCGTCTGTAACGCCATTTGATGGTGGTGCGCTTGATTTATTACAATCAAAATTGGCGCAAATGGGCTTTGTTTGTAAAAGATATGTTTTTGAGGATGTTGATAATCTTTATGCGCGTATCGGCACCTCTTCGCCCCATATTTGCTTTGCGGGGCATACAGATGTTGTTCCAACAGGTGATTTAGGCAAATGGTCAAACCCACCATTTGAACCAATTGAAAAAGATGGCAATTTATATGGGCGCGGCACAGCCGATATGAAAAGTGCAATCGCAGCTTTCGCATGCGCTGTTCAAAACCACCTTTCATCACATGAATTAAAGGGCTCTATCTCTTTTTTAATAACTGGTGATGAAGAGGGCGCGGCAATAAATGGCACAAAAAAACTTATCGCCCAAATCGATGAAGAAGGTGAAAAGATTGACCATTGTATCGTAGGCGAGCCAACCTGCCCACATATTTTGGGTGACATGATTAAAAACGGTCGCCGCGGTTCTATTAATTGCACAATAAAAGTTCATGGAAAACAGGGGCATGTTGCCTATCCTGATAAAGCGGACAATCCAATCCCTGCATTATTGGAAATTCTTTATTTGTTACAAAATCACAAACTTGATGATGGTGCAGAAGGGTTTCAGCCGTCAAATCTTGAAATTGTTACTATTGATGTTGGAAACCCTGCAACCAATGTTATCCCGTCCAATGCATCGGCGCGTTTTAATATTCGCTTTAACACCAACCAAACTGGTGAAGGGCTTAAAAATTGGATTATTGAAACCCGCAACATAGTTCAGCAAAAATATAGCGCCCATATTGAATTAGATATTGTAATTTCAGGTGAGCCATTTTTCACCGCGCCGTCAAAATTCACCGAAATCGTTCAAGATGCGGCATTTGAAATAACCAAACACCGCCCATTATTATCAACAAGCGGCGGAACTTCTGATGCAAGGTTTATAAAAAACTATTGTTCGGTAATAGAATTTGGGATTGTTGGGGCAACTTTGCACCAAATTGATGAACATGTTAAAATAGACGATATTTTCAAACTTACCCAGATTTATGAAAAAATCTTGGAAAAATATTTTGCCTAAAGGGAACGAAATCATGCCAACTAAAATTGCAATCGCAGGTATTATGGGGCGTATGGGGCAGGTTTTGGCCAATATGATTGCCCATGACGGTCGTTTCGCCCTTGTTGGCGGAACAGAAGCACCACATAGCGCAGCTTTGGGCAAAAATATTTCAGAGGCACTAAATCTTATAAATGTTCATGGCGTAATTACACAAAGTGTTGCCGATGCGTGCAAAGATGCGGATGTATTCATTGATTTTACCGCCCCAAAGGCAACAATTGCGGCGCTTGAACAAATTGTAACAACCAATTGCAAAGGCTTAATTGTTGGCACAACTGGATTTGAACCACAAGAAAATGAATTGGTTCAATCATATCAAGATAAATTGGCAATTGTAAAAAGTGGCAATTTTTCTTTGGGCGTTAATTTGCTTGCAAATTTGGTTGAAATTGCGGCGCGCGCGCTTTCTGATGATTGGGATATTGAAATCATCGAGGCCCATCACAAAAGAAAAGTTGATGCCCCATCTGGCACAGCCCTTTTATTAGGTGAAAGCGCAGCAATAGGGCGCGGCGATAAATTAGAAAACTTAAGGCTTGCTGTGCGCGAAGGAATAACAGGGGCGCGCCCAATTGGCGGAATTGGTTTTTCGGCAATTCGTGGCGGCACAATCATTGGTGAACATGATGTGCGCTTTGAAAGCGATAATGAAAGCATAATCCTTACCCACCGCGCGCAAGATAGATCAATCTTCGCCAAGGGCGCATTAGAGGCCGCAATTTTCGCCAAAAAGCAAACAAACGGCCTCTATAATATGAAAGATGTCTTGGGAATTTAATTCTCTGGATTATATTTTATTTGCTTGCCCTGTTTGCGCCCGCCCAAATCAACATCGGGGTTTCCATTTGCACTCATCATAATGGCAATGGCGCGGGTTGATTGGAATTGCGCCATTATAATCATCATCATTACCGTTATAGGAACCGATAAAAACATCCCTGGCGCGCCCCAAATTTTGCCCCAAAAGGCAAGTGAAAGGAAAACCATCAAAACCGAAAGGTTCAAACTATCGCCCGTCATACGCGGTAAAATCACATTGCCAACTACAAATTGAATTGCCTGCGTAACACCAAGAATAATCACAGCAGGCCAAAATGATGTAAATTGGACAAGCGCAAATAAAGCCGGCAAAAGCGTTGCCACAAGGCCACCAACCGCAGGTATATAAGACAATAAAAACGTCAAAAGCGCCCAAAACATTGCATTTTTAAGCCCAACGATTAAGAATAATATATAACAGGCAAGTGCAATCATAAAACCTGTTACAGTTTGCACCCATAAATAAGCCTCCATTGATTTGCGAACCGCGCCAGCGATTGCAACCACCCTTTCGCGCTCTTGAAGATTTGGAAAAATATTCACCAATTTTCGTGGCAAACTTGCCTGCGCGGCAATTAATGACAAAACATAAATCAAAACAAACAAAGCCTCACCACCAAAACCTTTTAAAGTATCGGCAAGGCGGCTTAATATAAGGGCAGGGTTTACCTTATCAAACAATTCACCAATTGTAGGCGGTGTGCCCAATTGTGGGAAGGCTTGATAAATTTGCAAAATTACTTGGTCAATTCTTATGCGATAAGATGATAAATCATGGGCGAAATCACGTGCATAATTACTTATAAAGGCAATAATCGCCGCAAGCCCCATAAAAACAATTATCAAAATCACAGGAAGCGCAAGCTTTCGCGGAACAATTTTATAACGATTATGTAAAACCTCCGCCGCGCCATCAATTGTTAGCCAAAGAAAAATTGCCAATGCCAAAGGCGTAAGTAAATCGGCAAAATAAATAAGGCCAATTGTTACAATCGCAGTTGCAATAATTAATAAAGGTGCTTTTCCAAAGTTTTGCATTATAAACCTGTCTGAGTTTTATATATGAATGGGGCATGTTTTCTAATAAATCAACAGTTGCTATATCGACTTTTATGATAAAATTAGTGCAAAATGTCTTTGTTATATATGTTTCTTTCGGGGTGAAAAATGGATAATTCAATTCTTATCGGTGGTGGCGGGGAACCAATTGCACCAATTACATTAAATCTTAAGCGTGCAAATCGTCATGGCCTTGTTGCGGGCGCAACTGGTACTGGTAAAACAGTAACCTTACAGGTTTTGGCAGAAGGCTTTGCGCGTGCGGGTGTTCCTGTATTTGCTGCCGATGTTAAAGGTGATTTATCAGGCGCATCCCAAACATGGGATCCAAGCCCGCCGTTTAAATCACGCGCCGAAAAAATTGGCATGGGTGATTATCACCCTGAGGCAAGCCCTGTTGTATTTTGGGACCTATATGGTCAATCAGGCCACCCAATTCGCACCACAATTTCTGAAATGGGGCCAACGCTTTTGTCACGCCTTATGGATGTTACAGATGCACAATCTGGCGCACTAACAATTGCATTCAAAATGGCTGATGATGAAGGCCTTATGCTTTTGGATATGAAAGATTTGAAAGCCGTATTTGATTATATGGCAGATAATGCAGAATTAGTTTCACAAAAATACGGCCTTGTAACCAAACAAGCGATTGCGGTTCTTCAACGTAAAGTTCTTGAACTTGAAACAGCAGGCGCGGATCAATTCTTTGGTGAGCCTGCGCTTGATTTAAACGATTTTATGCGAACTGATTTATCAGGGCGCGGAATTATCAACATCCTTGATGGCTCTAAATTAATGTCATCACCAAGTCTTTATGCAACTTTCTTGCTTTACCTCATGAGTGAGATGTTTGAAATGTTGCCAGAAGTTGGCGACCCCGAAAAACCAAAATTAGTTTTCTTCTTTGATGAAGCGCATTTATTATTCAAAGATGCCCCAAAAGCACTTTTGACAACAATTGAACAAGTGGTTCGCCTTATTCGTTCAAAAGGGGTTGGTATTTATTTTGTAACCCAAAACCCACAAGACATTCCAGAAAGCGTTTTGGCGCAATTGGGTAACCGTATTCAACACGCTTTGCGCGCTTATACACCTAGTGAAATGAAGGCAGTTAAAATTGCCGCTGAATCATTCCGTGCAAATCCAAATTTTGACACTGAAACAATTATTGGTGAATTAGGTGTTGGCGAAGCATTGGTTTCAACTTTGGATGAAAAAGGTGTTCCAACCGTGGTTGAACGAACATTCATTCGCCCACCTATGTCACGTGTTGGCCCCGCCACAAGTGATGAGCGCGCGCGTGTAATTGCCGCAAGCCCGATTGGGAATAAATATAATAATGTTTTGGACCGCGAATCTGCGTTTGAAATTCTTTCTAAAAAAGAAGCACAAGTAGAGGCACAACAAGCACAAACAATTCAACAAAAAGCCGATGCAAAAGCAGCGCCACAAGAGGAAGACGGCGGATTGATGGGCGGACTTCTTGGTGGAATTTTGGGTGGAAATCGCGGCCGTGGTCGCCGTGGCGATAATCTTATTGAAACCGCCGCTAAATCAATGGTTCGCCAAGCGGGTTCATCATTGGCGCGCTCTTTGGTGCGCGGCCTATTGGGTGGATTGAAACGTTAATAATTAATAATAAGAAGGCGGCAATTTTTTTGCCGCCTTTTTTAAATTACACGCGAATGTTTTCCGCCTGATTGTTCCAAATATTCGTCGAAATATTGCGCAATAAGACGCACAAATGGTTTGCCAATTTCAGTTGCGCCAACAATATCACCCTCAATTTTTGCAATCCCATCATCAACCAATTTTTGAATTTGGGATAATGATGGTGCAAAATTAGATGCGCCGCCAAATTTTGATAAATCAACTTCAAAATCGCATAATAATCTATCGAGTAAATCACGGCGATTTTTATCATTTTCAGAGGTTACAACACCGCGCACGATTGGAAATTCACCTTCAATTATTGAGCGCGCCCACGCACCAGGTTCGGGGTTATTTTGCGCATATCCCTGCGGCAGCGTTGAAATAGAAGAACATCCCATGCCAATTAATGCATCGGCATTTTCAGATGTATAACCTTGGAATGAGCGTTTAAGGCTTTTATCGAATTTGGCCTTTGATAAAGTGTCATCAGGTTTGGCATAATGGTCAAAGCCGATTGAAACATAGCCTTCATTTTCAAGCGCGTCTTTAATTCCCAATAATTGATCATAGCGCACATCAGTTTGCGGAAGCGCGTTTTCATCAATCAATCTTTGGCGTTTTTTAAACCATGGAACATGGGCGTAACCAAAAACAGCCAAACGGCTTGGGTTTAACTTTGCTGACAAATGCGCCGAATTTATTGCATCCTCAACGCTTTGGTGTGGAAGGCCATAAATAAGGTCAATATTAATCGCATCAATGCCCGCACTACGCAATTTATTGACCGCTTTTTCAACTTGATCATAGGGTTGAACGCGCCCAATTGCGCGTTGCACATGATCATTCAAATCCTGAACACCAAAACTTGCACGGTTCACACCTGCTTTTATGAAAGCTTTCAAATGTCCATCATTTAAAAGGCGCGGATCAATTTCCACAGCATGTTCTTCGATATTTGATAAATCAAAATTCGCTTTTATTGCCTCATTAATCTTGGTGAAAGTCTCACCTGAAAGCATGTTTGGTGTGCCGCCGCCCCATGCGATTGATTTTACTTTTCGCGCTTTTGTTGATTTGGCGACTAATTCAATTTCTTTGATTAATGTATCGGCATATTCTAAAACTGGCTCTACCTTGCGGGTCGCAAAAGTGTGGCAGCCGCAATAAAGGCAAATTGATTTGCAATATGGAACATGGAAATAAAGGCTTAAAGATGCATCTTCATCAAGCTCACCAAGCCATTGTTTAAAGGTTTCACCATTAATACTTGGGTGAAACATTGGCGCGGTTGGGTATGATGTATAACGCGGCGCAGTTAGCGTGGCAATTTTTTCAAGTTTAATATCCATTATGCCTTTAACCAGTTTTATTGAATTTTCACAAGATGGGGCGGCAATTTGGCGCAAAAACCATAAAAATAAAAAGATTATTCATTATGGCTCTCTTTTTAATGCGCGAAGTCGTTCGGATGGCGTTGTGGAATTGGATGCTTCACGAAGTGCATCGCGCATATCGGCACGCTTTTCATGCACCGAAACAATAATATTCCCCATTGGCACGCCCGCCTCAACCAAAACCGCCTCACTTAATTGTAAAGTCGATTCAAGGGTTGATGGAATTGCTTCATTGACGCCTAATTCATAAAGCCTTCTTGCATTATCTAAATCCTTTGCGCGGGCAACGATTGGGATTTTTTGGTTTATTTCGCGCACACTTTTAACAATTGCAACAACGCGGGTTTCGTTTTGTGAAGTTACAACCATTGCTTTGGCGCGGTCGATACCGCATGCTTTCAAAAATTCTTTACGCGATATGTCGCCATAATAAGCGCGTTTTTTATGTTTGCGCGCAGCCACAACCAAATTTATATCCATATCGGTTGCAACATAATTCACGCCATGGCTTTCAAGTAATGAGCAAACCAATTCACCCGATTTACCAAGTCCTGCAACAATCACATGACCATTATCGGAAATTGTATCATTTTGCGCTTTTTCAATTTCATCATCAGGTCTTTTTGGCTTCTTGCCGCGTTTTTCCATTACTTCTGCCAAAATCGGAACAATTGCCATTGAAATTGCGGCAACAGTAAGTGCAAAATCTGTTGATCGCGGGCCAACCACATAAAGTGTCTTTGCAGTTGATAAAAGCACAAAGGCAAATTCTCCTGCCCCGCCAAGCAAAATACCAGCATAAGTTGCCCCTTGCCGCTTTAAACCAAGCATTGGGCCAATGAATGCAATAATAAGCGCCTTAACAACAATTAGCGCACAAGCCGCCGAAATCAACAATAATGGTTGTTCAAAGATTTTGTCGAAATTCAACCCAACCCCAATTGAAACAAGAAATACGCCAAGGAACAGGCCTTTAAATGGCTGAATAGTTGTTTCAACTTCGCGCCTATATTCAGTTTCGGCAAGCAAAAGCCCTGCCAAAAATGCCCCCAAAGTCATTGAAAGACCCGCCGCATGGGTTGCAAAGCCTGTTACAATAACAACCAATAGCGAGGTGGCCATGAAAATTTCAGGGCCATTGATGCTTGCGGCAAGCTTGAATAATGGGCGCAAAATTAATCGCCCTAAAAATAAAACCATAGCCACAGCAAAGGTTGAAATTAAAATTGCCTTGATTAATGGAAGAAATCCGAGGCCAAGATTTGTTGGCGACAAAAATGGAATTGCAAACATTATTGGAATGATTGCAATATCTTGGAAAAGCAAAATTCCAAATGATGCCCGCCCCTCTGGCGCGATAAGGCGGTTTTTGTCGGTCAAAATTTGCATTACAATTGCCGTTGATGACATTGAAAGCGCAATGCCAATAACAAAAGCTGCCGTGCGGCCCACGCCAAAAACAAGCCATGCAATAAGGGCAATACCGATTGAACAAATCGCAACCTGCAGACCGCCGAGCGTGAAAATCAGGCGGCGCATTGATTTTATACGCTCGAAAGAAAGCTCAAGCCCAATTGCAAACAAAAGGAACATAACACCCAATTCGCTCATGGTGTGAATTGTGCTACTTTTTGTGATTACGAAAGGTTTTAGAAATTCATATTGCTCACTCAAGGCACCTAATGCATAGGGGCCAAGCAAGACACCACTTAAAATATAACCCAATACAGGTGAAATTCTAAATCGATAAAATATTGGCACAATAAGTGCCGCCGCGGTTAGAATTATAAATAATTCGCGTAAGTTTAACGAATTTCCCAACGGGTCGACGTGTGGTGTCATTATTCTTTCCCAATTATTATATATTCACCGTCAATTATAAACGGATATGTTCGTAAAGGTGTTCCGCGGCCAGGACCCCCCATACAGTGACCATTTGCCACATCAAAAACGGCACCATGGCCTGCGCAGATTATATCACCATCAAGCGAAAATAAGAATTCACCATCTGGCGTATCAAGTGGCCAGCCAGCGTGTGGACAGCGGTTAATATAGATAAAAAACCCTGTTTCACGGCGTATTATGATTAATGGTATATATTCATCATTAGGCCAAATTTCAACCAGTCGCGCGCCATGAATAGGCAAATCAACAATTTTCACCTTCACTAACGTGGGTTTAATATTTTGTGATGTATTATGCGCACCATCCGATAAGGGCGGTTTTTCACCATGACTATTTATGATTCTATATCTCCTATAATTCATCAACCTGTTGTTCAAGCTACGATGTGGCTTGTAATATGTGGGGCGGTTTTCACCACTTTGCAAAGTATTTTTCCCCATGATGCGCAGCAGCCAAAAATCCGAAAGGACGCCTATCAAGACATTTTTTATTGGATTGCCGCACCGCTTGTATATTCGGGAATTGCAACATTAATGCTTATGGCAGGGCTTTGGGTAATTTTCCAAGGCAATATGGATAAAGCAGGTGAATATGCAACAAAAGGCGGCGCATGGATTGAAGGTTTCCCACTTTGGGCACAGGCAATAATGGCATTATTATTTACCGACTTGTCACTTTATTGGACGCACCGCTTATTCCATGTGGGTAAATTATGGAAATTCCATGCAATCCACCATGCAGCAACTGATATGGATTGGCTTACTGCGGCACGTTTTCACCCGATTAATGTGATTTGCCATTCTATTTTTGCAAATTCATTGGCAATTTGGGTTGGCTTTCCACCGGTTGCAATTGCGGTTTTAACACCATTTAATATATTATATTCTTCAATGGTTCATGCAAATTTGAACTGGACCTTTGGGCCTTTTAAATATATTTTTGCAAGCCCTGTATTCCATCGCTGGCATCATACTAGCCCTGATGAAGGTGGGAATATGAATTTTGCCGCAACCTTCACTTTCCTTGATTTGATTTTTGGCACTTATTATATGCCTGAAGGAAAATTACCTGGTAAAACTGGGCTTTGGGAAGATTATGTTCCAAAAAATATTATTGGTCATTTATTGTTCCCATTTGTTGGAAAAACCCGCGAAGAAGAAGGTTTAGAAAATAAAATCGCGGCGGAATAATTGATTGCAAATACAAAAAGAAAGGGCGGCTTAATCAAGCCGCCCATTTTTATACCATTTTTTATGCCATTGATTGATTGGCAAATTCCTTAAGCTGGGTATTGGCAATTGATAATTTTGCGAATGTCCAACCACCGCTTGCGCTTAATTCTTTAAGTGCCGCCTGTGTGCGAGCAAATGTATCTTTGTTTTTATCAAGCCAAGCCTTCATCGCATTATCAACCCATGCACGGCTTGGTGATGCGATATTTGATGAAAGCTCTTTATCATTTTTGATAAAATCAATCAGACTTTCGGTCATTGATGCCTGTTCTGCCATGAAATCTTCCATTATGCGGCGCACGGCAACCCTATCCCAATGATCTGGCGTGATTGCAAGGCCGGCATGGGCGCGCAATTCATCAAATCCAACATGTGCACCAATTGAATGGTAAAGGCGCGCCGTTGCCTCAATTGAAACTGATTTTGAATTGGCAATATCAACAATATCGGTTGCAGAAGTTAAAACCCGCAAACTTGCAACTTCACGTGCCAATTCTTTTGGTGTGCCTTTATCAATATAGGTTTGCGCTTTATCTTTAAGGCGACCTGCCTCAAAATTAGAAACAATATCGAAGATCATTTTTTTCAATTGCGCGATACCATCAGTATAAATATCAACCAATTCACCAACAGGTTTCAGGCCACCGCCCTTAACCGCACGACGCGCAAGCCAATAAGTTTGACGGCGTAAAATCGCAATTACATCCATCATCAATGAAGTTTGCACATCAGCGGGGATTTTTAAATCAAGTGCATTAATTGCATCAATGATTTTATCTAATTCAAAAATCTTACGCGCTCCAGCAAAGGCACGAACCACCGCACCAGTATCAGCAAGCGCGGATTCACGCGCACGTTCCATAAAGGTGACGCCGCCCAAATCAACAATACGATTTGCCAAAACAGTTGCAATAATTTCGCGTTTTAGGCGGTGATTATTCATTGCATCAACAAATTGATGACAACCATCAGGGAAATAATTAATCAAAGTTTTTTCAAACCATGGATCATCTGTTGCCGATGAAGCCATAATTTCCCCAAATAATTGGATTTTGCCATAAGCTGTCAAAACCGATAATTCAGGACGGGTAAGGCCTTCATTGCGTTCAATTTTAGCGCGCATCTCATCAGATGATGGCAAGAATTCAACAGCACGGTTTAATTGGCCTTGCGCCTCTAAACCCTCCATAAAGCGTTCATGGGCATCAATATCGGCATTTGCCGTTGCTTGCTGTAATGAAATTGCCAAAGTTTGCGAATAATTATGCGCCAAAACATGGTGTGCAACATCATCGGTCATCTGCGCAAGTAATTTATCGCGCGCATCCATTGTCATGCTGCCTTGGGCAACTAATGAATTTAGAAGGATTTTGATATTTACTTCGTGATCCGAACTATCAACACCTGCCGAATTATCAATTGCGTCAGTGTTTAAACGAACCCCTGATTTTGCCGCTTCTATACGGCCCAATTGAGTGCAGCCAAGATTTGCACCTTCACCAATAACTTTTGCCTTAAGCTCGCAGCCATTAATGCGGATTGCATCATTGGCCTTATCACCAGCATCAGAATTAGATTCGGTTTTGGATTTAATATAAGTACCGATACCGCCAAACCACATTAAATCACATGGCGCTTTCAATAAAGCATGCATGATTTCGGTTGGGGTTGCTTCATTGGCATCTATACCAATTACTGATTTCATTTCATCAGATAAAGGAATTGATTTCAAACTACGTGAGAAGATACCGCCGCCTTTTGAAATTAAATCCTTATTATAATCTGCCCAAGATGAACGCGGCAGGTTGAACATTCTTTGACGTTCTTTGAAAGAGGTTTCGGCATCTGGATTAGGGTCGATAAAAATATCACGGTGGTCAAAGGCCGCCACAAGTCTTATTTTTTTCGACAATAACATTCCATTGCCAAAAACGTCGCCCGACATATCACCAACGCCAATAACATTAAATTCTTGGCTTTGCGTATCATGTCCCATTTCACGGAAATGACGTTTTACAGCTTCCCATGCACCTTTTGCAGTGATTGCCATTTTCTTATGGTCATAACCAACCGAACCGCCAGATGCAAAAGCATCCCCAAGCCAATGCCCATATTGCGCCGAAACACCATTGGCAATGTCAGAGAATGTGGCAGTGCCTTTGTCCGCCGCAACAACCAAATATGGGTCATCATTATCGTAACGAACAACTGATTTTGGTGCAATTATTTCACCTTTTGAACCAATATTATCTGTTAAATCCAAAAGACCATAAAGGAAGGTTTTATAGGCCAAAATACCTGCGGCCTGAACTTCATCCCTATTACCATTTTTTGGCAATTGTTTTGGGAAAAACGCGCCCTTTGAACCAACGGGAACAATAACAGCATTTTTAACCTGCTGCGCCTTAACTAGACCCAAAACTTCGGTACGGAAATCATCACGTCTATCTGACCAGCGAAGGCCGCCACGTGCAACAGGGCCAAAGCGCAAATGCGCGCCTTCAACTAACGGTGACCAAACCCAAATTTCACGGAATGGTTTTGGATTTGGAACTTCATTAATTTGTGAAGTTGTGATTTTAAATGACATATAAGGCTTGATGCCATTTTCGCCATTTTGATAATAATTTGTGCGAACAATATTATTAATAAGCGTGCAAATGCGGCGTAAAACGCGGTCTGCATCAAGGCTTGGAACTTGGTTTAATTGTTCCAAAATTTGCGCATTAATTTCTTTTTGTTTGGCCTCCGATTCTTTTTTAGAATAATTTTCAGGCTTAAAGCGCACCTCAAACAAATTGATTAATAATTGTGCGATTTGCGGATAATCAGATAATGCCTGCTCCTGCACTGCCTGTGATGGGTCAAGCCCTGTTTGACCGCGCCATTTTGCCAGCGCGCGCATCAAACTTGCCTGCCGCCACGAAACACCAAGTTTTAGGATTAGGCGGTTAAAGCCGTCATTTTCAGTAAGACCACCCCAAACCGCACCAAAAGATTCTTCAAATGAATTTTCAACCTTGGCAAAATCAAGCGCTTTGCCGCTTTGGGTGCGCATATAAACATCATGAACCCAAAGGATTTTTTCATCTTCTTTGGTTTTGATTTGATATTGGGTTTCACTTTCGACAAAAAGCCCCATTGATTCAAAAATTGGCAAAGCGCGGGATAATGCCACTGGATTATCCGCTTTATAAATTTTGCAACGCAATGAAGTTTCATCATCATCAGACAAACGATACGCGCGAACCCGCACATCTTCACCGCTTACTTGTGCAAGATTTGCAACATCAAGCAAAGCCTCTGCGGCGCCAAAATTTTCGCGATAACCCGCAGGAAAACCACCCAAAAATGGTGCGATTAATGTTTCTTGACCTTCGCCCAATGCTTCTAATGCATCATCCCATGTGAAGGTGATTTTTGCAATATCATCTTCAAGCTCTTCGATATTTGGCTCTAAATGGTCATAAGGGTTTACGCCAATAATATAATGAACCCGCGCAAGCGGCGCATCACCAAATAATGGATAATATGCCGATAAGCGCCCTGAATAGGCTTTTGCCAAGGCATCACCAATTTTTGCGCGAACTTCGGTATTATATTTATCACGCGGCACAAAAACCAAGATTGACATAAAGCGGTCAAAGCGGTCACGGCGCACAAAAATCCTTGTGCGCGGTCTGTCCATAAGATGCTGCACACCCATTGTAATGCGCAATAAATCATCTTCTTCGATTTGGAATAATTCATCGCGTGGGTAATTTTCAATTAATTGGCGGAATTTTTTATCATTATGCGAACCATCAACAAAACCTGCACGTGAAATCACGCGCTCTACTTTGCGGCGCAACAATGGAACATCGCGCACCATTTTATCATAAGCTTCGGCGGTAAATAGGCCAACAAAGCGATCTTCACCAATCACATTGCCTGCATCATCATATCTTTTAATGCCAATATAATCCATTACGGCGCGGCGATGAACACGTGAACGTAAATTTGATTTGGCAACAACAATTGGTGTTGCTTCACGCAAATATGCCATTAATTTGTCGGATAAAAATGTTGGTTCTGAAGATCGGCGCAAAACAGAACGTAATGAATCGCGCAAAAGGCCAAGGTTTTTATCTTCTATAATATTTGGTTCATCATTTATAAATTCGCCCTTTGTGTTGCGATTATATTCATAAGAGCGCGCGCCCAAAAATACGAAATGATCATCTTCAAGCCATTTTAGAAATGCAATTGATTCGGCTATTTCATCAAAACCCGCAGGGGTTTTTGCAACCGCCAAATCCCTAATACAATCATTCATTCGCGCTTTCATTGATTTGAAGTCACTTACTGCCAAGCGCACATCTTCAAGGGTTTCACGTACCCCCATTAAGATTGCATCACGCTTTGCCTGTGGCAAAGTTGGAAGATGAACTTCAATCATTGATTCTTTTATTGGATTGCCATCATTTCCACGCTTGCCATCATCATCACGCATAATGGAAATAAGCGGGTGGAACATTGCGCGCACTTCAACACCTTGGGCGCCAATTTCACCCATCACACTATCCACAAGGAAGGCTGAATCGGGGCCAACAATTTGCAATATATCACGCTCTAAATTGCGACCATCAAAACCCTTACCTTCGAAAAGGCGAATTTCTTTAGAGCTTGGGCGCTTTGTTGCCGACCATTGCCAAAAACTTTGGGCAAGAAATGCAATATCTTTTGCACTTAAATCACCCACATCATCTTGTGTGGCATCATTGGCAATTTGGGTTAAAAATGAATTTGCAGCTTGGTCAAACTGACCATTTGAAAAGAAGGCTTTAAATTCTTGGGCGGCGTTTAATAATTCTTCGGCGTTTATTTTGCTATCTGCGGCATCAACTGACATTATTTCCCCCTCCGATGGTTTCGGATGTATATTTCTTGTCGCGTTTGTATTCAAAAAATGTGAACGGATTTTCGTGAACGATTTTTGATAAACTTTTACTATAATTTCACATTCAATATAATGAATTGTTACTTTTGTAACTAATTATGAAAAATTTTTGCAGAACTTACTGGAATTTGTGCTATTTTTTTAGAATTACGGCCTGTGCAACAATACATCTTTCACCATTGAAAGTTATGGAAGGGCTTCCATATAATTCATAACCATCTTTCAGGGCTTGTGACACACGTTCACAAAACGCTTTATCATCTGGCCCAGTTAATAGGCGGTATCCTAATTTTTCTGTTTGTTGTCTCATTTTACACCTTAAAACGATAATGACCATTTATTTTGAATGAAAATAATTCATCATTCTCTTGAACACCAAGGCCACGATTATGAATTACTAAGGGTCTTTTATTATCAAATAATGACATTTTATCACTTACTAACATAATATGCGGCAATCTATTACCAATCAAACAAGTGACTATGTCACCAGCACGATAATCTTGTGAATTTTCACTTATATTAAGTTTTTGTCCAAATCTTGAAAAATAAACCATCAAATTTGGAACCCGCCTATGGTCAATATTTGTATCGGTTGATTTTAAACCCCAAGTTTTTGGATATTTTGAAAAATTTGCCGCCATATCTTCATGAACTAGTTTTTGTAAATCAATTCCGATGGCACGGTAAGCACGAATGATTACATCGGTGCAAACCCCATATTTCTTATCCACATCACCCATTGGATAGGGGATTTTTGTATAATTTGGGTCATAAGTTACCCAATTTTTGGTTTGTGCACGCGCTGCCAATATTAATTTTTCTAAATCTGTTTGCGCATAAGCATTAATTGGATAGGCTAAAGCGCCAAAAAATCCCAATAAGTTTCGCCGATTTATCAAATCAATTTGCTGCATTATTGCCCCTTTTGGCTTCACGAATACGGCCGCGAACAAAATAATTTTCACCATCTTTTGGATCTAATAATATTGCGTGATTTATATCGCGCTCGGCCTCATTATATTTTTTTAATTGCAATCTTGCTTCGGCACGAAGCCTTAATGTGAATGGAATTTCTTGTTTTAATGCCATTGCTACATTTAAATCGCTTTCGGCATCTTTCCAATTTTCTTGCATTGCATAAATGCGCGCCCTGTCAACCAATAAATCGGCATTTTTTTCATCAAGTTCGATGGCTTTATTAATCTCTATCAATGCTTCATCAGGAAGGCGCGCCAATAGATAGCCATTGGCAGATTGGCTTAATATAGTGGTTTTCTTAATCAGCCTGTCTTTTGAAATAAATGGCGCAAGGTTTGATAATATTTTTGCGCCTGTTTCATAATCTTCATTTTCAATATAGGCCACACCAAGGCAATGCTGGGCATCAATATTTCCAAAACGCGCGCGCCAATCAATTGCATAATCAATGCTTTTTTGCGGATTTTCGCTTGCAATTTTTATACATTCAGCAAAATTCTTATTTTCTGGAAGACTTTGCGCATTTGCAAATGGCGCATAAAATACAAAGGCAAAAAGGCCAAGATTTAAAATTTTTATTTTCATAAAACCACGTTAGACTAAAAAACTTCCAAAATCGCTTTAAAATTCTGCAAGGTTGCAAATCATAGTGTTTAAAACCTTTTGATTTTGCAATTAAATCATTAAATATAAAATTTAGACTTTTCAAAGGCATAAAATGGAAAATAACAAAACCCCGGTTTCGGTAATTACTGGCTTTTTAGGCGCAGGAAAAACAACACTTTTAAATCAATTACTTACAAATCAATCAGGTAAAAAATATGCCATTATTGTCAATGAATTTGGTGAAATTGGCATTGATAATGATTTGGTTGTTGGCGCCGATGAAGAAATTTTCGAACTTAATAATGGCTGTGTATGTTGCAATGTTCGCGGAGATTTAATTAGAATACTGGGCGCGCTCTTTAAACGCAAATCAGCTTTTGATGCAATTTTGATTGAAACAACTGGCCTTGCAAAGCCTGCACCTGTTGCGCAAACCTTTTTTGCCGATGATGATATTGCAAGACGCGCCTATCTTGATGGCATTATAACCATTGTTGACGCTGTAAATATTATTTCAAACTTAAATGAGTTTGAAGAAGCGACCAACCAAATCGCCTTTGCCGATATTATAATTTTAAACAAAGTTTCAGAGGTTGGCCCCGAAGAAATTGAAAAAATCAGAAGCGCCATCAAATCAATTAATATTGGTGCCAAAATAATTGAAACCGATAATTCAAAAATCGATGAGAGTGAGATTTTCAATCTAAATTCTTATGATGATGTAAAAGAAGACACGATTAATCGCTATTTTAAAAAAGATGACCATCATGGTCACCATCACCACCACCATCATCACCATCACGACCACCTTGAACAAAATGGTGTGAAGGCGCTTTGTATAAAAAGTGATAAGCCGCTTGATGAAAATCGTTTTATGAATTTCCTATCAACACTTGTTGGTGAATTTGGTGAAAGCCTTTTGCGCTTCAAAGGTATTGTAAAAATTGCCAACCAAAATACGCCATTTATTTTCAATGGCGTGCATATGATGGTTGATGCAGATTATAAAAACGATAAAAATTTTGGTGAAAGTTTCGAATCAAGGCTTGTTTTTATTGGAAAAGACCTTCCACAAGAAGAGATAGTTTCTAACTTTAAAGCATGCGAAAATTAGTCCAAATTCGCTTTTTAAGGGAAATTAACCAACTTATATGCAAATAATCCCCAGAAAATGTAATAAATCATAGGATTGCAGCTATTTTTATCTTGACGAAACAGGGCAAACGGCCTTTGTCCTATTTACCCCGAATGATAGATTCGACGCATTCGGCAACAAAAAGCACCCATTTGGGGCTGTCTAGTTTGGAGAGCTTTGATGAGCAAAAAAGAAATGATCGACGCAGTGGCGGAAAAAGCCGGAATCACCAAAGAAAAAGCTGGTGTGGCTATTGACGCATTGACCGCTTACATTGAATCTGCCTTGAAAAAAGACGGCGAAGTAACTTTCGCTCCTCTTGGCAAATTCAAAGTTTCTAAGCGTGAAGCACGCACAGGTCGTAACCCTTCAACTGGTGCTGCGGTTCAAATCCCTGCAGCTAAAGTTGCTAAATTCTTGCCTTCTAAAGGTTTGAAAGAATCACTAAACTAATTTAGTTTAAAAAGTTACAGGGCGGCCCCAGAAATGGGGTCGCCCTTTTTCTATGACTTAAATTATGTGACTTAAATTATATAATTAAATAATCGTCGGCGGCGCCAATGATTTTGGCTTTTATAATTTCACCCGCCACGCCATTTTCAATCTTTACACGTGTAAAGTTTTCAAGGCGGCCATAGCCATTGGCCTCAATTAAAATATCTTGCTCTGTGCCAATTTGGCTTTGCAAATGCTGTGATAGCAATTGCGCACCTTTTGCACGCAAAATTGCCGCGCGTTCTTTAATTATATTTCGCGAAACTGGCGGCATTTTTTGCGCCGGTGTTCCAGGGCGCGGGCTATAGGGGAAAATATGGGCATAGGTTATTTGCGCTTCATCAAGAAGGCTTAAGCTATCTTGAAAATGCTCTTCGGTTTCGGTTGGGAAGCCTGAAATAATATCGGCGCCAAAAACTATTTCTGGGCGGGCTGTTTTTAACCTTGCCACCAAATCAATTGCATCTTGTCGTAAATGACGGCGCTTCATGCGTTTTAATATTAAGTCATTCCCATGTTGCAGTGATAAATGCAAATGCGGCATAAGGCGCGGATTTTGCGCAAAATTACGAAATAGATTTTCATCAATCTCTATCGCATCAATTGATGAAAGCCTAAGTCGAACTAAATCGGGGCAAAGTTTGAAAATTCTATCAACCAAATTCCCTAAATTTGGCGAAGCTGGTAAATCTGCACCCCATGATGTTAAATCAACACCCGATAAAACAACTTCCTTAACACCATTATCGACAAGTCGATTAATGGTGCGAACAACTTCGGCAGCAGGAACAGAGCGTGAGTTTCCGCGGCCATAAGGAATGATGCAAAAAGTACAGCGATGGTCACAACCATTTTGCACCTGAATATAGGCGCGCGTTCGCCCTTCAATCCCATCAATTAAATGGCTTGCGGTTTCTTTTACGCTTAAAATGTCATTAACAATTATACGCTCATCATTAAGCAATAAGCCTTGATAGGTTTCAGGCTTGGTTTTTTCATTATTACCAATTACCTTTTCAACCTCATCCATATCGGCAAAGCTTTGTGGATCAATTTGCGCGGCACAGCCAGAAACAATGATTTTAGCATTTGGATTGTCACGCTTTGCGCGCCTTATTGTTTGTTTTGCCTGACGCACCGCTTCGGAGGTTACGGCACATGTATTTATAAGAACGATTTCTTCATTAATTGAGCGCGCAGCAAGCTTCATCGCCTCTGTCTCATAAGTATTGAGGCGGCAGCCAAGGCTTATGGCGCGAATATTACCATATTTGGATTGTGTAGGGTTCGCGCTATTGATGTCGTGTTCTATTTCGTCTGACATTTGAGGGTGTGTTTTTATATTCTTGAAAACGATAAAATAATCGCCATATTAAATTTCTAGCTTGCTATAGAGGAAACGCGATATGTTGGAAAGTATTTTGCATAACAAAATGAGTTTTGGATACGCAATACATTTGCTTCTATTTTTGTGGGCAATGTTTTCAATCACGCAAAATCGTAAAGAAGGCGCCTTTGGTAAAGCTTTATGGGTGGTCTGGGTTGCCTGTGTTCCCGTTATTGGTTTCTTATCTTGGCTCTTCTTTGGGCCAAAAGCACCAAAAGGAAACAATTAGTCACCATCACTTTGCATAAACCCACCGAATGCGGCCTGTAATTTTTGCAATTGGTCATTAACAGGGTTTTGAATTGGCGCTTCTTCTTCTTCGTTGAACATCGCACTATCAAGGCGCTCAATACGGATATAAAGGCGCTCTGAACGAATAAGAAGATCTTTCAATTTTGGTGGTAAATCATGCGCAGGGTTTAGGCTTGTGGCACATATTGCCTTTGCGCCAATGCGATATTTTTCATCAAGTGCGTCCTTCGCGCTCATTTCGCCTTCTTTAATTGCACGTTGCACCAATAACCAAGATGCAGTTTGCATTAGGCGCGTTGTTAGACGCATTGATTCAGATGCATAGGCAAGCGCGGCATTTCTATCCAATAATTTTGATTCTTGGCGGCCTTCACCATCAAGATATTGCGCAGTCTCTTCAACCAAATCCATGCCATCAACAAAGATTTTTTCAAAAACCTCTGAATTTGCAAAAGCAGAAATTTTTTCAGCGCGCGTAATATTTTCTTTTAATTCGAAAGCCATCATTATACCATTTTGTAAATAATTATACGTTTTTAACCTTCAAAGCAATTCGCGTGCCGAATTTTATCCATTATGGTTACCAAAGAGTGCTTGCGCTGCATTTAGTGTTGATTTCTTCTTTGCAATCGCATTTTCACAACGTGTAATTTCTTCATGAAGGGCGATTATGCGCTCCTCAAGTTCGCTGACAGATAGATTATCTAAATCAAGTGGTTTGGTATTTGGTTTTTGGATAAATTCTTCGTCAGACATTTTGCGCACTCTTAAACTCAAGTTACATTTTTACTATTATACATTAAGTATGCAAGCCGTAAAATTGCCTTATCTGTGCCCCAGAATGATTTTATTTTTGCCTTAATTAATGAATAAAAATTTGAATGCAAAAATTTTTATCAATATTTTTTATAGTCGGTTTGGCCTTTTCACCTGTTAATTTGTTTGCGCAAACAAACCCAAATTCACCAAGGCTTGCACAAATTTCAAAAAAAATCACACCAAGCCTTATAAATGATTTAAAGAAAAGAAATTTGAAGTTCGGCAACCCAGTTTTTGTAAGAATTTATAAACAATCAAGCATCCTAGAGCTTTGGATAAAGGATTATAAAAATTATAAATTATACAAAACCTATAATATTTGCACCTTCTCTGGCAATCTTGGCCCAAAACTAAAAGAAGGCGATAGGCAGGCGCCAGAGGGAATTTATTGGGTTTCAAAATCACAATTAAACCCAAATAGTAATTATCATTTATCTTTAAACCTTGGTTATCCCAATCAATATGACAGATATTATAAGCGCACAGGTGATGCATTAATGGTGCATGGTAATTGTGTTTCGATTGGTTGTTATGCAATTACCGATAAAAATATCGAAGAAGTATATCTTCTTATCAATGCTGCATTGGGAAATGGGCAAGATAGGGTTCAATTTCATGTTTTGCCATTTAGGCCAACAAAAAATAATCTTGTGGCCTATCGCAATGATAAATGGGCATCATTTTGGAAGGAACTTGCCAAAATTGATTTAGCATTTGAAAAGAGCTTTATTGTTCCCAAGGTTAGTATTAAGGATGGGCATTATATTTTGATGGATTAAATATGCACGCAATTATTGGAAAGCCTAATGCACCACTTGAAATTCAAGAAATTGAAATTCCAAAACCAAAACCAAATGAAGTTTTGATAAAAATTCATGCCGCAGGCATCAATCGTCCCGATTTATTACAGCGCGCAGGACTTTATCCACCGCCGCGGAATGCATCACCGTTAATGGGGTTAGAGGCGGCGGGTGAAATTGTCGAAACTGGTGACAATATAAAAGAATATAAAATCGGCGATAAAGTTTGCGCGCTTTTAAACGGCGGTGGTTATGCCGAATATGCAATCGCCTATGAAGGGTGTTGCTTCAAAATACCCGATAATCTTTCTATGATTGAGGCTGCATCAATTCCTGAAACAATAATGACTGTTTACACTAATGTTTTTGAAGTTTGCGGGCTTAAAAAGGGTGATAATTTCCTGATTCATGGCGGGGCGTCGGGCATTGGCACAATGGCAATTCAAATGGCGCGCGCAATTGATGCAATTGTTTTCACCAGTGTCGGAAGCGATGAAAAGGCCAAATTCTGCGAGCAAATTGGTGCCAATATGGCAATTAATTACAAAAAAGATGATTTTGAAGAAGCTCTAAAGCCCGTTGGAATTGATGTAATCCTTGATATGGTTGGCGGGCCATATATTCAAAAGAACATTAATATCCTTAATGATAAAGGCAGGCTATGTAATATTGCCTATCTTCAAGGGCCACAAGCACAAATAAATTTCATGCGCCTTATGCTTAAGCGCCTTACAATCACTGGCTCAACCCTTCGCTCACGTAGTGATGAGGAAAAGGGCGAAATTGCCAATGGTGTAAAGCGCGATTTTTGGAAATATATCGAAAATGGTAAAATCAAACCAATTATTGATAGTGTATTTAATTTCGAAGATTGCGAAAAGGCCCACCAATTAATGGCAAGCAATAATCACAAAGGCAAAATTATTTTAAAAATTGCCTAATCGCCATATCCCATTATTGCTTTTATTTCGGTGAACTCATCTATACCGTATTCACCCCATTCGCGGCCTGTACCTGATTGTTTATATCCACCAAATGGTGCGGCATTATCGGTTGGGGCGCCATTTATATGAACCATCCCTGCGCGGATTTTACGGGCGACTTTTTTTGCATGATCCAAATCGCCTTGAACATAAGATGATAGGCCATAAGGCGTATCATTTGCCATTTCGATGGCTTCTTCTTCGGTGTCATAAGGAATAATTGTTAGAACAGGGCCAAAAACTTCTTCGCGGGCAATTGTGGTTTTATTATCTTTGGAAACAAAAATCGTTGGTTTAACAAAATAGCCTTTTTCAAAACCATCAGGGCGACCTGTTCCACCACAAACTAATTCATTACCTTCATCAATTGCCGCCTGTATCATTGAATTTACTTTTTCAAATTGGCGCGCATTCGAAACAGGGCCGATTGCACCCTTTGGCGCATTATCGGGCATTGCAACCATTGTTGACGCGCCTGTCGCTTTTGCAATTTCTTTGACCTGTTCAAGTTTGGCACGCGGAACCAACATGCGGGTTGGCGCATTACAAGATTGCCCTGTATTAGTCATACAAATGCGAACGCCAATTTTAACGGCCTTTTCCAAATCGGCATCATCAAGAATGATATTTGGCGATTTTCCACCCAATTCAAGACCAACTTTTTTAACCGTATTGGCGCTATTTTTTGTAATTTCAACGCCCGCGCGGGTTGAACCAGTAAATGAAACAAAATCAATATCAGCATGCGATGAAAGCGGTGCGCCAACACCTAAACCATCACCATTAACAAGGTTAAAC
Source organism: uncultured Caulobacteraceae bacterium (assembly GCA_964557085.1). Taxonomy (GTDB): domain Bacteria; phylum Pseudomonadota; class Alphaproteobacteria; order Caulobacterales; family Aquidulcibacteraceae; genus Pseudaquidulcibacter. The sequence continues at coordinate 25,402 of CAZKYS010000002.1, read as the reverse complement.
ACACCCTTTGGAACGCCTGCATCATGCAAAACTTCCGCTAAAATCATGGCATCAAGCGGTGCAAGTTCGGATGGTTTCAAAACCATTGTGCAACCCACCGCCAATGCAGGGGCAACTTTACATGCAACTTGATTTATCGGCCAATTCCATGGCGTTATAAGGCCGCAAACGCCAACAGGTTCACGAACCACGCGTGTATTACCCATTTTACGTTCAAAAGCGTAATTTTTTAAAACTTTCAAAGTTTCGGCAAAATGCCCAATACCCGATGGCGCTTGTGCAGCGATTGAAAGCCACATTGGCGCACCCATTTCTTGGGAAATTGCCACCGCAATCTCTTCATTGCGCGCAGCAAGCCCTTCACAAATTTTTTCAAAAAGCGCGATACGTTCATCAAGGCTGGTTTGGGAATAGGTTTCAAACGCCGCCTTTGCCGCCGCAACCGCCAAATCAACATCTTGGGGTGAGCCAAGGGAGATTGTGGCAAACGCTTCTTCTGTGGCAGGATTTATGATTTCATGCGTTTTTGGAACAATCGGATTAACCCATGCGCCATTTATATAAAATTGTGTTTTTGAAATCATTTTAATCCCCATTTACTTTCTTCTATTTGGCAATGGTTGCAAATGAAATCAAGTAAGTAGCGATTAAAGATTCATTTTATAAACAATAAATTCCGACGGCCCCGCCATTTTTTCATAAAGAATTTGCGCACGCTCATTGGTTTTTTGGGTTTGCCAATAGACATGGCGCAAATTATTTTCACGCGCAAAATCAGCCACCGCATTTATAAGCGCGCGCCCCACACCACCACCGCGAACATTGGAATCGACAAACAAATCCTCAAGATAGCAAACATCCTTGTCCGACCATGTATTGCGATGAACAATATAATGAACAAGCCCAATTGCCCTATCCCCATCAAATGCCAAAAACCCACCCATATTTTTTTCATCTGGGTCACAAAGACGCTCAAAAACAATGTCAGTTATTTCAGGCGCAAGTCTTGATTCATAAAATTCAAGATAACCGTGCCAAAGCGGTAGCCATTGGGATTTGTCACTTGTAATAATGGGTAAAGCACTAACAGTTGTTTGCTTGCTCACAATCAGATATATCCAGTTATGGTAAAAAAATACAAAACAATACAAAATTGTTCAAAATCATTATTAGGAACTTAGTATGAGCATAAAGAAAAAGCAATATTTGCAAGCATTTGAAACCAAGTTGGTAGAAGGAGAAGCTTTATTTAATACTGCAACAAAGCGAGAAGAATATAATGAATGGTTAAATTCTATAAAACCGATTCTTGCAAATTATTTGGGAGAAGATAATGGTACTTACAAAAATTTTTGGACTCACGCAACAATTTCTCATTCTGGAATGACGGAAAAAGATTATTTTAACAGAGCAAAACAAAGGCATAAAACCCGGCTTCAGACTTTGAAAGGCATCATTGAAACCATTAAAATTGAACTGTCCTGCGAACCACCTGCATTAAGTGAGGCATTAGAAATTGTCGCCGACAAAAGTAAAGTGTTTATTGTTCACGGTCATGACGAAATTATTAAAACTAAGGTTGAGTCACTTTTAACAAGGCTTGGACTAGAGCCAATAGTTTTACACAAACAAGCAGATTTAGGCCAAACTGTAATTGAAAAGTTTACTAAACATTCCGAAGTTTCTTATGCTATTGTTATAGCCACTGGCGATGACTTAGGAAGAAGCAAAATGGATAAACCTGATATGGAAAAGCCGAGGGCTCGTCAAAATGTTATCCTAGAACTTGGATATTTCACAGGAAAACTTGGAAGAGGAAACGTCAGACTTCTATATGAGAAAGGTGTGGATTTACCATCAGATTTTGCAGGTGTTTTATTTGAGCCTCTTGAGACAACAGATGCTTGGGAATTCAAGTTAGCCAGAGAAATGCGAGCAGCCGGCCTGCCCGTTGATATGAATAAAATATAGGCATTACATTTTTAGATAAAATAATTTCTCAAACTTCGCTGCAATTACTTTAACCAACTGATAGCATTTCAGTACTGAAGAAAAATTGTAATAATCTGCGCAAGAAATATCTGAAAACGACGCTTTTCAGATATTTCTTTCTTCTTGAATCCAAATCGCTAAGTGAGGCCCAAGGCCGAGGGCGGCGATTTGAGGCTAGAAGCCCTTCACAATGCTCTCCGTCACCTTCTTCGCATCGCCAAACAACATCATTGTATTTGGTCTAAAGAAAAGTTCGTTTTCAACGCCTGCATACCCTGAACCCATACCGCGTTTGATGAATAAAACGGTTTTGGCCTTGTCTACATCCAAAATCGGCATACCGAAAATTGGTGATGCGGGGTCGGTTTTGGCGGCGGGGTTGGTTACGTCGTTCGCGCCAATTACGAATGCCACATCGGCCTGTCCAAATTCGGTATTGATGTCTTCAAGTTCGAAAACTTCATCATACGGAACTTGAGCCTCCGCCAAAAGAACATTCATATGCCCCGGCATGCGCCCTGCCACTGGGTGGATTGCGTATGAAACTTCGACGCCCTCGGCTTTTAATTTGTCCGCCATTTCTTTTAGGGCGTGCTGGGCTTGGGCAACTGCCATGCCATAGCCTGGAACGATGATGACTTTTTCGGCATTTTTCATAATGAATGCTGCATCATCGGCGCTACCTTGTTTGACTGGGCGGGCTTCTTTTGCGCCGCCTGCTGCGACTGCGCCATCTGCTGCGCCAAAGCCGCCAAGGATAACACTTATAAAGCTGCGGTTCATGCCTTTACACATAATATATGAAAGGATTGCACCCGATGAGCCAACCAATGCACCCGTAATAATAAGTGCATTATTTTCAAGCGTGAAACCAAGTGCGGCCGCCGCCCAACCCGAATAGGAATTAAGCATTGAAACCACAACTGGCATATCGGCGCCGCCAATTGGAATGATAAGTGTAACACCCAATATAAGTGAGGCAATCACAATTCCCCAAAACGCCCAATGCGCATTGCCATGGGTTGAAATCATCACGCCAATAAGCGCAAAAACACCCGCCAAAAGCGCAATATTCAACAAATGACGCGCAGGTAAAATAATTGGCGCACCCGACATATTACCATTTAATTTGGCAAAAGCGATTAAAGAGCCTGTAAAAGTAATTGCCCCAATTGCCGTTCCCAAACCAATTTCAATGCATGATGCAGTTTTTAAACCTAAATCAGTTGCGATATGAAACGCCTCGGGCGAATAGATTGCCGCCGCCGCGATTAAAACCGCCGCCAAACCAACAAGGGAGTGGAAGGCCGCAACCAATTGCGGCATTGATGTCATGGCGATTTTGCGCGCTAAATACGCACCAATTCCACCGCCAACAATTGTTCCCGCCAAAATAAGGCCAATATTTGCCCCATCAAGTTTTACCGATAAAAGCGTTGTGACAATGGCGATTGCCATACCAATCATACCAAACATATTGCCTTGGCGTGATGTTGATGGGCTTGATAGACCGCGAAGCGCAAGAATGAATAATACGCCCGATACAAGATAAAACAATGCTGCTAATGAAGGGTTCATTTTGCGCCCCCTTCAATTTTCGCTGGCTTTTCTTTTTTCTTATACATCGCAAGCATACGCTCTGTAACCAAGAAGCCGCCGAATATGTTTACCGCCGCAAGCGCAACCGCGATTGCGCCCATAATGCGCGATGTCCATGTTGAACCATCAACCGAACCATTCATGCCAATTGCCGCCGCCGCAACCAATGCACCAACAATAACCACCGAAGAAATCGCATTTGTTACCGCCATCAAAGGTGTATGAAGCGCAGGGGTTACCGACCAAACCACATAATAGCCCACAAAAATTGCAAGCACAAAAATCGCCAAGCGAAATACAATAGGATCAACCGCTTCCATTTATGCCCCCTGTAATGATGGGTGAACCACCGCCCCATCTTTTGTTAGTAACATGCCTTTTATAATATCATCGTCAAAATCAGGTGCGAATGCGTTTCCTTCTTTTGCGGTTAATAATGGCAATAGATTTAATAGATTTTTTGCATAAAGCGCCGATGCATCCGCCGCCAAAGCCCCCGGAAGATTGGCACAACCAAGAATTTTCACGCCATTTTTGGTTTCAACAATCTCACCCGATTTTGAAAGTGGGCAATTGCCGCCCGCTTCAACCGCCATATCGATAATAACCGAACCGGCCTTCATTCCTGCTACCATTTCTTCGGTGACCAAAATTGGCGCGGCGCGCCCCGGAATTAGTGCGGTGGTGATTACAATATCTTGTTTGGCAATATGGTCTTTTACCAATTCGGCCTGTTTTGCCTGATATTCAGCACTCATTGGTTTTGCATAACCTGCGGCAGTTTCGGCGGCTTTGAATTCTTCATCCTCAACTGCCACAAATTTTGCGCCAAGTGATTGCACTTGCTCTTTGGTTGCAGGGCGAACGTCGGTTGCCGTAACAATTGCGCCAAGACGCCTTGCGGTTGCAATTGCCTGTAAGCCTGCAACACCAACACCCATAATAAAGGCCTTGGCAGCAGCCACAGTTCCCGCCGCGGTCATCATCATTGGGAAAGAGCGCCCATAAAGATTTGCCGCCTCAATAACCGAACGATAACCCGCCAAATTCGCCTGTGATGATAAAGCATCCATAGATTGGGCGCGGGTAATTCGCGGTGTAAATTCAGTAGAGAACGCCAAAACGCCCGCTTTTGCACATGCTTCAATCAATGCTTTATCATTTGCAGGGGTGAAGAAAGCGACAATTCCTGCGCCCTTTTCAACCAATTTCAATTCGGCATCAGTTGGGCGGCGCACTTTTAAAAGAAGATTTGCACCTTTTAATGCCGCTTTATTATCCTTTGCGATTATTGCGCCAGCTTGAACGAATGAATCATCGGAAATTGATGCGCCAATTCCCGCGCCAGTTTCGACAATGACATTGTGCCCCAATGCCACGAATTTTTTTACAGTGTCAGGCGATGCGGCAACACGATTTTCATTATCTCTAATTTCTTTGAGAATTGCTATTTTCAAAGCACTTTCCCCCCTTTTTTGGAATATTAATACAAGATGCGTGATTATTCGCAAGAAAAAAGAAAAATTTTGCTGCGGCAAATGTCTCAAAAACGCGAAAAATTATTTTTCAAAAAATTTTACATACAGGGGTTGACATCCATAGTGTATTGGTTTACTAACACACTATGGATGCATTACACGGCATCAAAATTAATTCAGGAGATTAAAATGCAAAATACATATTCAAACACTTCACGTTTCATTGGTTTCGTTTTGGCAAGCCTTATTACAATGGCATATATTATCCCAATGCTTCAACTTGCGTCTAAAATTGTTTCTTAATGATTATGGCGTGGCCGCATAATGCGGCCGCCGCCCTTATTTTAAATCAAGATAAATATATTTCATCTCTGTATATTCTTCGATACCGTGATGGCTTCCTTCACGCCCAAGGCCAGATTGTTTTATACCGCCAAATGGCGCAACTTCATTGGAAATTAGGCCCGAATTAACGCCAACAATTCCCGCCTCTAAACTTTCGGCGACACGGAAAACGCGCCCTAAATCACGGGCATAAAAATAACTTGCAAGGCCAAATTCAGTATCATTTGCCATTGCAATGCCTTCTTCTTCGGTTTCAAATTTAAAAATTGGGCATAATGGGCCGAAAGTTTCTTCGTGTGCCACGTGCATTTGATTATTTGCGCCAATTAAAAGTGTTGGTTCAAAAAAATTACCACCTAATTCATGGGGTTTACCGCCCAAAATTATTTGCGCACCTTTTGATTTGGCATCATCAATATGTGCCATTACTTTTGCTTTTGCCTTAGTATCGATTAATGGTCCTTGGGTTGCACCATCTTCAAGGCCATTGGCAACTTTTAATGTTGAAATTTTTACCTTTAGTTTTTCGACAAATTCGTCGTGAATTTTCGCCTGTACCAAAATGCGATTGGCACAAACGCAGGTTTGCCCAGTATTGCGGAATTTTGATGCCATAACGCCATTCACCGCCTCATCCAAATTGGCATCATCAAACACCAAGAATGCAGCATTGCCACCAAGTTCAAGCGCAAGTTTTTTAATCGTATCTGAACATTGGCGCATCAAAAGCCGCCCAATTTCGGTTGATCCAGTGAATGAAAGGCCACGAACAATCGGGCTTTGGCATAAAACACCACCAATTTCAGAGGCTTTACCGCAAATAATATTTATAACACCATTTGGAATTCCCGCACGAATTGCAAGTTCACCCAATGCAAGCGCGGTTAATGGGGTTTCCCCCGCAGGTTTACAAACCGCCGTGCAGCCCGATGCCAAAGCGGGGCCAAGTTTGCGCGTAATCATTGCCGCAGGAAAATTCCATGGCGTTATTGCCGCAACAACGCCCAATGGCTGTTTGATAACCATAATCCTTGCATCTTTATTTGGCGCAGGAATGGTTTCGCCATAAATTCTTTTGGCTTCTTCGGCGAAAAATTCAATAAAACTGGCGGCGTATGCGATTTCTCCTTTAGCCTCTGCCAGTGGTTTTCCTTGTTCACTAGTAAGAATAAGCGCCAAATCATCTTGGTTTGCCATGATTAGATTGAACCAATTACGCAAAATGATTGATCTTTCTTTACCAGCCAATTTGCCCCATGATTGAAGCGCAATATTTGCAGCATCAATTGCCTTTTGGGTTTCAATTGCGCCAAATTCAGGGACTTTTGCAATCACTTCATCATTGGCAGGATTGGTCACATCATGTATTTCATCGCCAATCCATTGCCCATCAATAAGGCATTTAGTTTTAAGAAGGCTTGGGTCTTTTAAATTTATCATGGTAATTTATCCAATATTGAATAATAAGACATTGCGGCGGTAAGAAGCGGAAAGCGGAACATTCGCCCACCAGGGAAATCAGGAACAGGCATTTTTGACAGAATTTCAAAATTCTTGGCATCACCCAAAAGCATCTGCCCCAAAATATCACCAAAAAAAGGCGCAAGCAAAACCCCCTGCCCTGAATAACCAGAGGCCGAATAAATTGATTTGCCAATTTTACGAACAAATGGCAGGCGTGTTGGCGTTATACCAAGCGCGCCGCCCCACGAATGTTCAATTTTCACATTTTCCAATTGCGGATAGATTTTCAAAAGGTTTTTACGAACAAAACCTGCAATATCTTTTGGCCAATTTGGTGTGTATTTTTCACCGCCGCCGAATAATAAGCGATTATCAAATGTTTTTTGAAAATAATTTACCACAAATTTGGTGTCCATCGCCCCAATTGCATTTGGCATTAAATCAAAATCTAATTTTTCAGTGGCAATAACAAAACTTGAAATAGGCAAAACCTTGGCTTCGACTTCTTGATTTATCCCATGAAGATAGCCACCCCCGCAAATAAGAAGATTTTTTGCATTTAGATACCCATTTTCATGGATGATTTTTATGCCATTTGAATTTTCTTCAATCGCGATTGCGCGGCACTTTTCATAAATTATTGCACCATTTTTAATCGCAGCTTCCGCCATTCCATAGAGCAATTTTAGCGGGTGAATGCGCCCCACACCCTTATCTAAAACACCACCTTTATAATCATTTGTGCTTATGGCTTGATTGCATTTAGTTTCATCTAAAGTCTCTAAATCATTATAGGAATATTGATTTTGCAAATGCGCCATATCGCTTTGTAGCCAATCAAACATTCTTTTATTATGCGCGCAAAATAAAAGACCTTTTTCATAATCGGCATTAATTTTATTCTCTGATAATGTATTTTCTAAATGTTTTTTCGCGCCTTGCGAAATATCCCATAATTCATGGGCGGCAGTTTTGCCCATTTTTTCTTCAAGCCATATTTGATCATGTCGATAGCCAGAACATACAAGGCCGCCATTGCGACCCGATGCACCCGCGCCAATTTCATGTGCTTCAAGCAAAGCCACATTAACATTGCTTTTTGCCAGTTTTAAAGCAGCACCAATTCCCGTTAAACCACCGCCAATAATCACAACATCAAAATTTTGCACATTTTTTGGCGCAATATTAATCGCAAAAGGTCGATTGACGCTTTTGTGATACCAAGAATTTGGCAAAATGCTTGAAACTGGTGTTAAATGATTAGAAATTTTGAAACTCGCTATTGTATGATTTAAAAAGCTATTTAGTATAAAATTAGAACTGGGATTTTTGTTATAACATTATAAATTGCATTGCAATTCATAATTGGGCGGATTTGTATATTGATAAAAGAAGACCCACAAATAGAAGAGATAAAACCACCTTTACATGAATCAATTTATGTAAAGCTTAGACAATCATTAGCACGCGGCGAACTTGCCCCTGGGCAGGCATTAAGCCTTAGAAATCTTGCATCAAGTTTTGGCGGCTCTGTAACCCCAGTTCGCGATGCGGTGTGGCGTTTGACCGCTGAATATGCATTACATATTGGGCCGACAAGGCGCATTTCTGTTCCGCAATTAAAAAAAACCGAAATACGTGAATTATTACGTGTTCGCGCCCTTCTTGAACCAGAGGCTGCGGGAATTGCGATTAAAAATATTAGTGCAAGCACAATTGAAAAAATGCGCATTGCCGATGAAAATATGAACCATGCCGTAAGAAATGGTGATGTTGCACAATATATGGCATGCAACCACGATTTTCACTTCCACCTTTATCGTGCCAGTGGATCAAGTGTTTTGGTGCCGATGATTGAAGCCTTATGGGTAAGGTTTGGCCCCTTTATGCGCCATGCCTATCCCGATGTTTCGGGAATGAATGGGGTTGAAGATCACCACGCAGAGGCATTAAGCGCACTTAAACGCGGCGATGATTTTGGCCTTAAACGTGCGATTGCCGCCGATGTAAATGATGGCCTTAAATTTTTGCTTCATGATTTGGGTGAGAATTAACCAATTAATTTATAACCACCTTCATCGGTGATAAGCGCTTCTTTATCACCTAAAAGCGTGACAAGTTTTTGACGTAATCTATATATATGGGTTTCGAGTGTGTGGGTTGTAACACCTTCATTATAGCGCCAAACTTCGCGCAATAATTCTTCGCGCGACACACAATTTGGGCGCGCTTGATTTAAATAGGCAATAATTTCAACCTCTTTTTCGGTTAGTTTTAATTCTTCACCGTTTTGACCAACCAATGCATGGCGCGCGGCAACATAAGAATTGCCAAAAATTGAAAGATTTTCGAGGGCATTTAATTCGCGCTGGCGCAATATGGCGCGGATTTTAACTTCTAATTGCTGAAGCCTGAATGGGCTTTTTATAATTTCTTGATTTGCAAATTTTGATTTTGTATTTTTATTTTCTACTATTAGAATTGGAATTTCATATTTTCCACTTTCTAATTGGGAATTTTTATCACTTAGATTTTGAATTATAAGTGATATTTTACTGATTTCATTGATTTTATCATCAATACTGTTTTTTAACACCGGCTCAAAATCGCCTAATCCCAATAGGAAATCACTGATTGCGTTGCCTTGAATTTCATCAAAATCCAATAATAAGATTTTATTTTTCTTTGCCATGCTATAATATTATATAGAATTGAAATTTTGCAAAGCCATAAAGATGAAGAATATGAATTTTAAAGTTATTTCTGATGATGGAACCAATAAGGGCGAAATCAAAATTGACGGAAAATGGATAAAATGTGCCCTTGGGAAGAACGGTACGATTGATGCATCTTTAAAACGTGAAGGTGATGGAAAAACACCTATTGGCAAATGGCCAATTCGTAAAATCTATTATCGTGCCGATAAAGTAGAAAAGCCAGTTTCACCCTTTGAAACAATCGCTATCGAAGAGAATTTTGGATGGTGCGATGCATCAGGCGATGTAAATTACAATAAATTTGTTACCCATCCATATCCAGTTTCCGCCGAACATCTTTGGCGCAAAGACGAATTATACGATATTTGTGTGGTTTTGGGGCATAATGACAACCCAATTGTGGATAAAATGGGTTCGGCAATTTTCCTTCATGTTGCACATGAAAATTACAAACCAACCGAAGGGTGCGTTGCAATAAAAATAGAAGATTTACGAAAATTATTATCTATAGCAACAACAAATAGCGCAATTGAAATTTTGGCTTAACGTTCGCCAAAAAGCGCGGTTCCTATTCTTATATGGGTTGCGCCAAATTTAATTGCGGTTTCAAAATCACCACTCATGCCCATTGATAATTGGTTTAGGCCATTTTCTTTTGCCATTTTTGCCAATAATGCAAAATAAGGCCCCGAAGGCATTCCATTAGGCGGTATACACATTAAGCCAATTGGATTAATTTCATATTCATTCCTTAGCGATTTTAGAAAACCATCAAAATCCGCTGGCAAAACGCCTGCTTTTTGCGGCTCCTCCCCGATATTAACTTGTATCAAAAATTGCGGAGTTTTTATGCCTTTATCACGCAATTTTACAATTTCTTTTACAAGGCTTGGCCGGTCAAGGGTTTCAATAACATCGAATAATTGCATGGCATCAATGGCTTTATTTGATTGTAATGGGCCAATTAAACGAATTTGAACATCATCGTGTTTATTATTGGAAAAATGTTGAATTGCTTCTTGAACGCGGTTTTCGCCAAACACTTTTTGACCAAAATTTATTGCATTTTCAACAATGTCATTTGTTTGGGTTTTACATGCCGCAACCAAAGTAATTTCATTTTCGTCACGATTACAATTTTTCGCCGCAATTTTGATTTGTTCCAAAATCATATTGCGCCTTTTATCAAATTCTTTAAAACCATTTTCCATGAAAGTGCTAATAAAACAAATTAATGAATTTGCAAAATATCAATATCGTAGAAATCGCAAATTTAAAGTCTTTGCTCTTACCGACCCCATGCGTTCCTTACATCCTTTGGAATTAGATTTGGAATTAAATGATTATATTGAAATTATATTACGAACTTATGGTGATGATAAATTAATTACCAATCTTAAAAAACCACAGCGTTTTTTCGCAACAATTGATACAAAAAGCGCCAAGAAAAACAATATTAAAGGCATTCACCTGCCTGCATCGCGAAAAAATTATCTTAATTATAAAAATGCAAATTTTAAAATAAGCGCATCGGCGCATAATTTGCGCGAAATTCAGCGCGCCATAAATTTAAATGCAGATTATATTTTGCTTTCAGTTGCATTTTTTTCGCAAAGTCCAAGTGCGAAAACAAGGCCACTGGGGCCAATTAAAATTGCAAACATATGCAAGTTTTTTCCAAAGGCGAATATAATCGCACTTGGCGGCATTAATATTAAAACCGCAAAAAGACTGGAAAATACTGGAATAAAAGGATTTGCAGGCGTAAGTTTTAAAAATTAAAAGCGGAATGCAGATTCAACTTTAACACTTGGGCCAGATTTATCTTTTTTGTTGCGATCAACAGGTGAGAAATTATCTTGAGGCAACACAACTTGACCGCCAATTCGTAGATTTTTTGACAAATCATAGAATGCACCGGCGCTAGTTTGGCCTTTTTGTAAATCATTTGGTCTTTGTGATTGCTCTTTCATGCCAAAAGTTACACCCCATTTTGATTTAGGGCTGAATTTAAGGCTTGCTTTAGATTCGCCGCGTGGCGTCCAAGCATTAACACCGGAATCAAATTCAGAACCAAAGGTAAATCTTTCATACCATGGCGCAGCAGAGCGTGTAACTGTTTGTTTTGAATCAGCATAAGCAGCGCCAGACGCAAAAGAAGCGCCCATGCATACTAATGATACCAAAACTAATCCAAACTTTTTCACGTCGATAATTCCAAACCAAGCTTTTAATAAGCCTTCAACATTCTTAAACTCGATAATCCTACCAAAACATTAAGCAAAGTTTAGCAAAACTTATACAAATCTAAATATGCATTGTTACAATTATATTTCATTATATGTTTTTTCAAGGCGCTTTTCATTCACAAATGTTCATTCTGGTGATTTATCCGTCATTTTGTCTAAATCGTTGCTTTTATGACACTGATTCATTAATTTGGTTTAATATTACCCGCTGGTTTTATAAAATTAAGTCAACCTCTATGAATTTTAATATAAATCGCGGCAATTGCTTCTTGCCAAAGCTGATGGCTTGTCTAAAGCTAAATATTGCTTTAATTGCTTTTTCATTGTGGCATATTTAACCCATAATGCTATAAGCACGTGTCTTTTTTAAGTTGGAGAAGTTCAATGCGCAATACTGCGCTTAAATCCCTAATGATTTTGGCATTAATTGCCCCCGTAAGTGCTTGCGCACATAAGCTTAAATCTACACAGGCATCTAGTAATGATGTTAATGTGGTTAAAACCAAAAACGTCAGCAAGGCGCGTGTAAAACCTGGCGGCGCAAGCATTGGTGTTAATGGCTTTTTGTGGCGTGCTACACTTGATACTTTGAACTTTATGCCAACTTTATCAGCGGATCCGTTTGGCGGGACCTTTATCACGGATTGGCATTCAAGCAATGAAAAACCTGATGAGCGCTTTAAAATTCAAGTTTTCATTCTTGACACACGCCTTCGTGCTGATGGTATTGCTGTTCAGGTTTTCCGCCAAACTAAAAGTGGCAATGATTGGGTTGATGCAAGTGTTGATCCAGATACATCTTTGCAGATTGAAAATGCAATTTTGACACGTGCGCGTCAATTGCGTATTGCAACCCTCGAATCAAATAAATAAAGCAAGAAAGAGAGTCATTTTGCGATTCAGTTGAAATGTGAAATGCTCTTTTGGGCATGTTCATTTCGCTGTGATTGACCTGCCCTATAAAGCGTTTCCCAAAAAGTGTTTAGCGGTTTTTGGATAGAAACGCGATTAACAAATTAGTCGATTATCTCATTTCAATTTGTTTGAAATGAGATAATAACGAGTATGCAGGAAAAACTATGACAAGCGAAATTAATTCCCCAAGCAAAACCAATATGTCAGCGAAATTCGATGCCAAATCTATCGAAGCAAAACAACGCGCACGTTGGGATGATGCAAAATTATTTGAATGCGGAAAATTCGATAAAAATAGAAAAAAATCATATGTATTGGAAATGTTCCCTTATCCGTCAGGGCGCATTCATATGGGGCATGTTCGTAATTATGCATTAGGCGACGTTATTGCCCGCCGTAAACATGCCGAAGGATATCAAGTTTTACACCCAATGGGTTGGGATGCTTTTGGCCTTCCAGCGGAAAATGCGGCGCGTGAACGTGGTGAGCACCCTGGCATTTGGACCTATTCAAATATTGAAACCATGAAAGGGCAATTAAAACAACTTGGCCTTTCAATTGATTGGACGCGCGAATTAGCAACTTGCAATAAAGATTATTACAAGCATCAACAAAGAATTTTCACCGAGATGTTCAATATTGGCCTTGTTTATCGTAAAAACTCCAAAGTTAATTGGGACCCTGTTGATGAATGCGTTCTTGCAAATGAGCAGGTGGTTGATGGTCGTGGTTGGCGCTCTGGCGCTTTGGTGGAACAGCGTGAATTAAGCCAATGGTTTTTCAAAATCACTGTATTTGCAGATGATTTGATTGATGGCCTAAAAACTTTAGATAAATGGCCAGAGCGTGTGGTTAGCCAACAAACCAATTGGATTGGCCGCTCTGAAGGTTTGAAATTCAAATTTGATATTGCAGCTAATGATAAATCAGCCGCAAAACAAATTGAGGTTTATACAACACGCCCAGATACTTTATTTGGTGCAAGTTTTGTTGCAATTGCAGCCGATCATCCATTGGCAAAAGAATTAGAAGAAAAAAACAACGAAATTGCCGAATTTAATAAGTCTTGCAGATTAAGCGCGGTTACAGCCGAGGCAATTGAAACCCAAGAAAAGCGTGGCATTAATACTGGTATTGAAGTTATTCATCCGTTTGATGAAACCCGCAAAGTTCCGGTTTGGATTGCCAATTTTGTTTTGATGGATTACGGAACCGGCGCGGTTTTTGGATGCCCTGCACATGATCAACGTGATTTGGATTTTGCCCGTAAATATGATTTGAATGTTACGCCTGTAATCTTGCCAAATGACGCAAATGCCAATGAATTTAGTGTTGGCAACGAAGCTTATACAGATGATGGCACAATTTATAATTCACAATTCTTAGATGGAATGAATATTGTCGACGGTAAACGCGCGGCAATTGATAAAATGGTTGCATTGGGGCGCGGCGAAGCGGCCATTAATTTCCGCCTTCGTGATTGGGGCGTTTCGCGTCAAAGATATTGGGGTTGCCCAATTCCAATCATTCATTGCGATTCATGCGGCGCAGTTCCAGAAAAAATTGAAAATCTTCCAATTGAATTGCCAGAAGATGTAAGTTTTGAGGGTTCTGGCAATCCGCTTGATGCGCATCCAACATGGAAACATACTAATTGCCCTAAATGTGGTAAGGCGGCGGTTCGTGAAACCGATACTTTGGATACTTTTGTTGATTCATCATGGTATTGGGCGCGTTTTTGTGGCCTAAATCCTGATGCACCAACCGATGTTGAAGAAGCCAATAATTTCTTGCCTGTTGATCATTATATTGGCGGGATTGAACATGCAGTATTGCATTTATTATATTCACGCTTCTTTTCACGCGCGTTGAAAAAAATTGGGCATGTAAATGTTGAAGAGCCGTTTAATCATCTTTTCACACAGGGCATGGTAACACACGCAACCTTTAAATCTGAAGGTGGCGATTGGTTATATCCGTCAGATGTAACCATTAATGGTAAGGATTGTTTCGTTACCGAAACAGGTGTTAAGGTCAAAATTGGCCCAAGCGAAAAAATGTCGAAGTCAAAGAAAAATACAATTGACCCCGAAAATATCGTTGCAAATTATGGCGCCGATGTTGCACGTGTCTTTGTATTATCTGATTCACCGCCGGATAGGGATTTTGAATGGTCACAATCAGGTATTGAAGGCGCGTCACGCTTTGTTTCAAGGGTTTGGAATTTATTTTATAATCATATTTCAAACACTGATATTTCAAAAATTAAACCTATTTCAATTGATGGTTTAGATGGCAAAGCATTGGAAATTATGAAGGCTGCACATAAAGCCATTTCAAATGTTAGTGTCTATATTGACCAGCTTAAATTCAACGCTGCGATTGCTAATTTGTATGAATTATTAAATACAATGCGTCAATTCGATGATTTAAAAGAGGAAAATGATATTAATGCGCGCCATGAAGCATTGGTGATTTTCCTTAAATTGCTACAGCCATTTGCGCCGCACATGTCGGAAGAATTATGGACATTAATTGGCAATGAAGATTATTGCATGAAGGCAGCATGGCCAATTGCGGATGCGCGCTTAATTACAAGTGATGAAGTAACTTTGCCAATTCAAATCAACGGCAAAAAACGCGATGAAATTACTGTTCCAAAAGGGCTTAGCCAAGATGAAATAGAGGTGATTGCCAAAAGCGCGAATGGTGTTAAATCTCACTTGGCGGGAAAAAATATCCGCAAGTTTATTTTGGTGAAAGACCGAATTATTAATATCGTTACGGATTAATCTATGCCTATATCTATTTTCAAGCGATTTTTTATTGGCTTTTTTGCCCTTGCCTTCATCATTCCCCTTAATGCCTGTGGGTTTCAGCCATTATATGCGAATGGTGAAAGCGGCCTTGGTGCAATTTATATAAAACCGATTGATGGTCGTATTGGATATTTGGTTGGGCAACAATTAAACCGTAAATTTGGCAATTCTGAAAGTTCAAACGCAAGAGTTTTAAAAATAACAATTAAAAACTCATTCTCTAATGCCGCCCTTGGGCAAAATTCATTTACAACGAGAACTATTGTAACTTCCAATGTAAGCTATGAATTAGATGGAATTGGTAATGAACCTAAAATTATTGGCAGTTTTTCAGAATCCAGTGGTTATGACGTCATTGGTAACGCTTATGGTGAAGTTGCCTTTGCTGCTGATGCAGAAGATAAATTATCAAATGTGATTAGCGATAGGATTTGGTTGGAAATTCTTCGTAAATCGCATAATAAATAATTATGGTCGCTTTAAAGAAAATAGATGAAGCCTTACGGGAACTAAAATCACCAAATCCCGCACGTTGTTTCATGGTTTACGGCCCAGATTCAGGCATTTGCGAACAGCACATAATTGAAGCGTCAAGAATATATAAGGCACATTTTCCAAATTGCGATATCAATAGATTTAGCGAAGATGATATTAACCGCGATTTTGCCAGTTTTGAAAATTCAGTATGTGCTGCTAGTCTTTTTGGTAATTCATCTATTGCAATCATTCGCGTACGAAACGATTCAATTTCATCAAAATTATCCGCTTTATTAAGCGATATTGACGCCAATAAAATTGAATTAAGCGGTGCAATACTTATATTCTCATCCAGTATTAATAATAAATCAAAAATGGTTCAGGCGTTTGAAAAATCTGATAATGCATTAATTATAAGACTTTTTGACCCGACAAAACTTGAATTAATTAATATAATTAAGGCCAAAGCTTTATCTGAAAATGTTTCTATCAATAAAGATGCAATTGATGCAATTCTAAACGATACGGTCAATGATTCAAATTCTTTAATTGCGCAAATGGAAAACCTCGCTCTTTATGTTGGAAAAGGCAATGAAATAGGGCTTGATGCGATTGAAGCGCTTAACGTAAATAATCGCGAAAGCGGTATTGATGAAATGGTAAACGCACTTTTTGTTGGTAATTCAAAAGTGTGTCTGATTGCTTCAAATCGTCTTTTAAAAACTGGTAGCGCCATAATACCAATGATAAACGCATTAATGCGTCGTTGTTTGCTTTTGAACAATATATATTCAGAAGTTGCAAATGGTCGAACCGCTACTGAGATTGTAAAAGATAAGCGCAGTGGTATTTTCTGGAAAGATCAAGATATTATAATTCGCCAAGCCAATATTTGGAACCGAAAAGCAATAGAACGCGCATTACATGAAATAATCCTTGCTGATGCAAAGTGTAAAACCACAAATTTACCACAAGAAGAAATTTTCGAACGCCTAATTATGCGCTTAAGTGAATATTCTAAATCACTTTCAAGCCGCAATTAGAAGCTTCCAGATAATCTGCGGCAAATTTCATCTAATTGTTCAAGTGAATTATATGAAATTTGTAAATTCCCGCCCTTATCGCCACGATGCTTAATTTCAACCGCAAGACCAAGAACATTTGACAAATCTTCGGCAAGTGCACGTGCATCGGCATCAAATTGTGATGTTTCACGTGAAACTTTTTCACGCTCGCTTTGTCTTTTGGATACTAATGCCTCTGCTTCACGCACAGATAGCTTTTTGTTTGCCATTTCTTTGGCGGCATTTAACGGATCGTGAGATGCCAATGCTGCACGGGCATGACCCGCAGATAAAGTGCCATTAATAACCAAATCTTGCACTTCGCGCGGCAACCCTAAAAGCCTTATAGTATTCGCAACATAGGCACGGCTTTTACCAATTGTATCGGCAATATTTTGTTGATTATAGCCAAACCTATCCATCAATTGACCAAAAGCCATCGCTTCTTCAATTGCATTTAAATCTTGGCGTTGAAGGTTTTCAACAATTGCCACCTGAAGCGTTTGCAAATCATCAAACTGACGAAGCACCACGGGAACTTTGTGCAGGCCCGCAATTTGTGCGGCACGCCACCTTCTCTCGCCTGCTATAATTGAATAATAACCAGGGGTTGATTCTTCTTCGCGTATAACAATTGGCTGCACAATTCCATGTGCCTTTATAGTTTCCGCAAGTGCTGCAAGTTCATTTGGTTCAAATGTGCGGCGGGGTTGATTTGGATTTGGGCGTAAAAGTTCAATTGGCAATTCTTTTGGACTTGCTACTTTTGTTTCTTCTGCCCTTTCAACTGGTGCATCACCTAAAAGTGCGGACAGACCACGTCCAAGGCCTCGTGCATTTGGTTTTGTATTTTGTTCGCTCATGCCGCCAACTCCCGCTCTCTTTGGATTAATTCACTTGCAAGTTTTATATAAGCACGGCTTCCGGTGCTATTATGATCATAGATTAAAACAGGTTTTCCGTGCGATGGCGCTTCGGAAACACGAACATTTCTTGGAATAACTGTATTATATACTTTGTCACCAAAATGGCTTCTTACATCTTGCGCAACCTGTTCGGACAATCTGTTACGATTATCATACATTGTTAGCACAAGGCCTTGAATTTCTAATTTTGGATTAAGGCTTGATTTAACCAATTCAACAGTGCGCATTAATTGTGTTAAGCCTTCAAGCGCGAAAAATTCGCACTGTAGCGGAACAAGTAACGCATCTGCCGCCGTCATTGCATTTATTGTAACAACATTAAGCGACGGCGGGCAATCAATTATTATATAATCATAATTAGTTGCATCATCATTTGCCATTTGGAATGCATCACGCAACCTAAAAGCACGGTTTGAAATATGCGCCAATTCAATCTCCGCACCCGCAATATCAACACTTGATGGGGCAAGTGATAGATTTGGTATCAAAGTAGGAACCGCAGTTTCAGCAATTGTCGCATCACCCATTAAAATATTATATGTCGTTAAGCGCCGTGATGATGAGCGAATTCCAAGGCCGGTTGATGCATTGCCTTGTGCATCAATATCGAAAATCAAAACTTTTTTACCAATTGCCGCAAGCGCTGTCCCAAGGTTGATAGTCGTTGTTGTTTTACCAACCCCACCTTTTTGGTTTGCAACTGCAAGAATTCTTGGCCGTTTTGCCTTATTATTTTGCACGCTCTAACTCCAATATTTCCAAAATGCAGCTGCCTGAATTTTTATCAAAAACTTCAATTTCAAAATTAAAATTCCATTTTCTTTGTGCAATTTCAATTTCATTTTTCACATCTTTGCCCTTTGGAAACAATAATCTTGCACCTTCTTGTGCATAAGTATGCGAAAGGTCCAATAATTTATCCAATGGCGCAAATGCACGTGCCGTTAGTATTTCATATTTTTGTGGCACTAATGCTTCAACTTTTGAATGTAATATTTCGATTCTAAGACCCATTGCACGTGCTGTTTCACGTAAGAATGAAATTCTTTTATGATTTTCATCAACTAATGTAACTTTATATTCTTCAATTTCATTAGCAATGAAAATTGCCAATACAAGCCCAGGGAAACCTGCACCAGTGCCAAAATCAATTATGCTTTTTGGAAGCTTGTCAAATTTCTTCAGAATTTGTGCGCTATTATTAAAATGTCGCGCCCAAATATCATCAATTGTACTTAGTGAAATTAGGTTTATCTTTGGTGCCCATTTCTTTAATTGGGTTTCGTATATTTCAAATTTCTCAATTGTTTCACGTGAAACATTAAACTCCTTAATGAACGCATCTTTGTCATTCATTATGCCGCATCCCTGTTTTTCTTTTTGTTTAGGTGTGCAAGTATTGCCGTAATAGCACTTGGGGTCATACTTTCAATACGCGAAGCCTGACCAATTGTATGTGGTCTTGTATTTGCTAATCGTTCTGCAAGTTCAGCAGAAAGACCACCTACTTGCCAATAATCAATTGCATCGGGAATACGAACATTTTCGTCTTTCGTGAACGTTTCAATATCCGCTTTTTGCCTATCCATATATCCATGATAAATAGATTCAATTTCCAATTGTTCTAAAGTTTCAGAATTATAATTATTTAATTCAGGATATATGCCTTTTAATAAATCAAGGCTCACATTTGGCAATGTCAATAATTCAATTAAATTACGCTTCCTACCATCCTGACGAACCGCCAGATTTAGTTTCTGCGCTTCACTAGGTGTAAGATAATTATTAGTGGCAAATTCCATTAAATTGTTAATTTGTTCAATTTTTTTATTAAAAATTTCAGCTCTATGGCTTTTTACAATTCCCGCATCAATACCCAATTGAGTTAGTCTTTGATCGGCATTATCAGATCGCAAACTAAGCCTATATTCAGCACGCGATGTAAACATACGATAAGGTTCAGAAACCCCCTTTGTTATCAAATCATCAATAAGAACACCAATATAAGATTGGGATCTTGAAAAGCTAATGGCATCCATATTTGCGCAATTTCGCGCGGCATTTAGGCCAGCAACAAGACCTTGCGCAGCCGCCTCTTCATAGCCAGTTGTACCATTAATTTGCCCTGCAAGATAGAGATTTTTGATATCTTTTAATTGCAAATCAAAACCCAATTGGGTTGGATCAACATAATCATATTCAATTGCATAGGCCCATTTATAGATTTCAACTTTTTCAAGGCCACGAATTGACCTTAGAAATTGAATTTGTACTTCCTCTGGAAATGAGGTTGAAATACCATTTGGATAAATTGAATCAGTATCAAGGCCCTCTGGTTCAAGGAAGATTTGATGTTTATCCTTATCTGAAAACCTTCTAACCTTATCTTCAATAGATGGGCAATATCTTGGGCCACGGCCGGTTATTGCACCACTGTTAACAGCCGCAAGATGATTATTTTCACGAATAATCCTGTGGGTTTCTTCATTTGTCCAAGTAATATGACATGGAACTTGTGGATTTGTAATTTTTGAGTTTAAAAATGAAAAAGGTTGTGGTGGGTTATCGCCCGGTTGCAACTCACACGCCGACCAATCAATCGTTTTGCCATCAAGCCTTGCAGGCGTTCCAGTTTTTAAACGCCCCATTCTTAAACCAAGTGAATAAAGTGAATTTGCCAAACCAATCGAAGGATTTTCACCAAGTCGGCCCGCAGACCAAGTTTTTTGGCCTAAATGAATTACGCCTTTTAAGAATGTTCCAGTTGTAATTACAACAGCCCCGCAAAAATACTTATTACCCCTGCCATCAATAAGGCCAATAATTTTACCATCTTGGAATAATAATTCTTCTATTGTTTCTTCTATTACTTCAAGATTATCGGTATTTTTTACAAGTGTTTGGACAGCGTTTTTGAATAATTTCCTATCTGCTTGCGCCCTTGGCCCACGCACCGCAGGGCCTTTTGATGCATTAAGGGTACGAAATTGGATGCCGCCCCTGTCGGTTGCGACACCCATAATGCCATCAAGGGCATCAATTTCACGAACCAAATGCCCCTTACCTAACCCACCAATCGCTGGATTACACGACATTTGCCCAATATTATCAAAAGCCATTGTAAAAAGCGCAGTTTTAGCGCCGAAACGCGCAGAAGCACACGCCGCCTCTACGCCAGCGTGACCACCGCCAACAACAATAACATCAAATTTCACTTGAAATATCCCTGATTTAACAAGGCCGAAATATACTAATATTTTAAAATTGTCGAGCTATAATGGCGGTAGTGCGAGTAGTGTTTCACGTGAAACACTTATTTACCGATACAAAAACTTGAAAAAATTCTGTCATATATATCTTCAATACCAACAATACCAACAAATTCACCCAATGCACGTGCCGCCATTCGCAATTCTTCACACGCAATTTCAGGATTTTCATCATCAATCAAAAGCGCATTATCAAGATGCGCAATTGTTCTTTCAATTGCATTATAATGTCTGATACGCGTTAGGGGCGCAATTTCCAATGTTTCAGATGTGGCAATACATTTTTTTATTATTATATCTTCAATCAAAGAAATATCATCTGGATTTTTAGAACTAATTTCAACTTCTGCTATTGTGTTTTTTAATTCAATTGTGCCGATTAATTTATCATCACGTGTATCAGATTTTGACCAAATAAGATAATCACCATCATTAAGGTGGGTTTTAATAAATTCGGCTTCTTCTCTATTGCTAGCAAGGCCAAAAATTAAATCTGCTTCTTGTGATTTTTCAAGCGCGCGTTTAATTCCCTCTTGCTCGATAATATCATTCGCCTCCCGAAGACCTGCTGTATCAGCAATTGAAACAAGATTGTTTCTAAGAACAAAACTAACCTCAACAATGTCTCGCGTAGTGCCAGCAATTGATGAAACAATTGCCGCCTCGCGCCCACATATTGCATTTAAGAAAGAAGATTTTCCAACATTCGGTGCGCCAATAATAATAATAGTAAGGCCATCACGAATTTTTTGCGCAGATTTTGATTTTTCCAAATGCAGTTTCAATGAATTTGAAAGCTTTAAAATCCGATTTCTATTTGTATGACTAAGGCCAGATGGTAAATCTTCATCAGGAAAATCTATATATGCTTCGGCTTCTGCAAGACAATCAACAATTTCGTCACGCCACATATGCGCCTGATTTTTTAAATCACCACGCATTTGGCGCATTGCTTGTTTTCTTTGCGCTTCTGTTTCTGCGTCAATTAAATCTGCAAGACCTTCTGCCTGTGTAAGATCCATTTTACCATTGCGAAAAGCACGCTTTGAAAATTCACCAGGTTTTGCAAGTTCAACCAAATTTGTTTTTAAAGCCGCAGACATAAAGGCCGTTAAAACACTTGGGCCACCATGGATATGAAATTCGGCAATATCTTCACCCGTAAATGAATTTGGGCCCTCGAAAAATAAAACCAAAGCATTATCAATTATATTGCCATCATTATCAAAAATTTGCCTTAAACTCGCATAGCGCGGTTTTGGGCATGGTTTTTTACTTAGGATTTCAATTAATTTTTTTGAATTATCACCAGATACACGAATAACTATGACACCAGATTTAGCGGTGCCACTTGCAGGTGCGATAATACTTGTCATTTATTCTTTACTATCAGATTTTGGATTAGTGTTAAAATCAAAACTTTTGCTACCTGACATTGCCGCCTTAAGCATATTATTAAAACTATCCTGCGCCATACCACCAAAATCAGCCCAAGCCTTCATCATTGGTTCAACATCAAGTGTTTGCATTGAATTTTCAATTTTACCGCTTGCAGCATTCAAAAATGCCTTGTGCATTTGCTCATAATTTGGAAGACCGGCAAGGGTTCGCGCTTCTTCTGGCGTTAAATCAATTTCAATATGCACTTTCATTGTAGAACCTTTTTAGCGAATACATCTGGCGAAAAGCGAATTGGCTTCACCGTCAAATGAGATATTGGCATCTTCATCACTAATATTAGAAATAATTAGTTTAAAAGGCAAGTTGGCATTATTTTTTGCTTTGATAATAATTTTATCATCACTAGTTTCAACAGAAGAAATTTTATGTTTTTCAACGCCACTTGGTCTTATGCTTTCAACCAATAATACACCATCATTGATTTTAAACCTATAACCTTGCCCCATTTCACTGGCTTCACAACTTGGTTTATCTGTTTTTATGTTGGGCCAACCAAGAAATGAAATCTGGCTTTCATCATCACCCATAAGGTAATATTTGGTTTTTTCTTCAAGCGTATCAATTGGGTTTTTCTTTGTACATGACCCAAGTGCCAAGATTGAACATAATAAAATAAGAGATTTTTTCATGCTTCCCTCCCCGCCTTACTTTGACGAGGAGTTAAGCATAGTTTCAATTTATTAAAATCAAGTATTCATACTTTGGAAGAAATCGTCGTTGTTTTTCGTGCCTTTTAATTTATCAAGCAAGAATTCCATCGCATCCATTGTGCCCATTGGCGAAAGAATACGGCGCAACATATAAGTTTTTGACAAATATTCTTTGGCAACAAGCAATTCTTCTTTACGTGTTCCTGATTTAAGTATGTCGATAGCAGGGAATGTGCGTTTATCGGCAACTTTGCGATCCAAAATAACCTCACTATTGCCTGTACCTTTGAACTCCTCAAAGATAACCTCATCCATTCTTGAGCCGGTTTCAATAAGCGCCGTAGCAATAATTGTAAGCGAGCCGCCTTCTTCAAGATTACGCGCCGCACCAAAGAAGCGTTTTGGACGTTGAAGCGCATTGGCATCAACACCACCAGTTAAAACCTTGCCAGATGAAGGAACAACAGTGTTATAAGCACGCCCCAAGCGTGTGATTGAATCAAGCAAAATAACAACATCACGGCCATGCTCGGCAAGGCGTTTTGCTTTTTCAATTACCATTTCAGAAACCTGAACGTGGCGTGTTGCAGGTTCATCAAAGGTAGATGAAATTACTTCGCCTTTAACCGAACGCTTCATGTCGGTTACTTCTTCTGGACGTTCATCAATCAAAAGAACAATTAAATAGCATTCAGGGTGGTTGGTTTCTATTGATTTAGCAATATTTTGCAAAATAACAGTTTTACCAGTACGCGGCGGCGCAACGATTAATGAACGCTGGCCTTTACCAATTGGTGAAACAATATCAATAACACGTCCAGTTTTATCCTTAATGGTTGGATCATCCAATTCCATACGGAAACGCTCATTTGGATAAAGCGGTGTTAAATTGTCAAAATTAACTTTATGTTTTGCAATTTCAGGGTCAACAAAATTAATTGTATCAACGCGGTGTAATGCAAAATATCTTTCACCATGCTGCGGCGCACGAACTGGTCCGTCAACTGTATCGCCAGTTCTAAGGCCAAAACGGCGAATTTGCATAGGGCTAACATAAATATCGTCAGGACCAGGCAAGTAATTTGATTCAGGTGATCTTAAAAAACCAAAACCATCAGGCAAAACCTCAAGAACACCGCCGCCGCCAATTTCAGCGCCGTTTTCTGCTTGCGCTTTTAATATCGCAAAAAGTAAATCTTGGGTTCTTAATGATGCCGCACCATCAATTTCCAATGCTTCTGCCATTGCAACAAGTTCAGCGGGTTTTTTCGCTTTTAGCTCTTGAAGGGTTGTTCGGGTTACAGAATTTGGATTTTTTTGTATTTCTTCTTCAACAGATTTAGCCGCCTCAGCCATAGTTTCATTTGTTTCACGTGAAACATCTTCTTTAATGGCTTCAGCTTCTTCAACAGGCGTAGATTTTAATTTTAATGTAAGTTTGCGTTTTTCAACCACTGGCGCATCGTTTTGTTCAGGCACATTTGTGCCTTCAATTTCATCTGACATAATTTTTCACTTTGTATGGAAAACCCAATCTTGAGAACCAAGCGGGCATTAATAAGTCTTAATATGCAAATTTGGACAAATTTGCAAGTATTAATTAAGACAACGGAATACCTTGCAATAATTTTGGTAAATCCCCAATTGCACCGCCCGCATGACGTGCAAAAAACCTACGTGCAGGACCAAAGGCATCAACCACACCAAGGCCGATATTTCGTATAAGACGCAAAGGTGCAAAATCATTTGAAAATAATCTTACAAAAGCATCACAAGCAGCGGCAACCATTATCGTATCGGTTCGACGCCACGCCGCATATTTTTCCAAAGTAATTTCATCGCCAATATCAAGGCCAAGTGAATGGCTTTCTATAATAACTTCGGCAAGGGCGGCAACATCTTTAAGACCAAGATTAAAGCCTTGCCCCGCAACGGGGTGAATCCCATGTGCGGCATCACCACAAAGCGCAACGCGCT
>CAZKYS010000001.1:0-62303 GCA_964557085.1 uncultured Caulobacteraceae bacterium | reverse complement strand
AACGTGGAACAAAGTTTTTAAAATTACGGCTTGCGTTAAATAATGTGGCAGCAGGAACTGTTGGATTTAAAATGCCTGCATGTGCTACTGAATCGGCGGTTTTAGTTTCATCTGTATAACGCCCTTCTAATGAAATGCGTGCTTTATCGCTTAATTTATAACCGACAGATGCAAAAACGGCCTTACTTTTTGTTGTTTCAACAACATGAGCATAATTTCCACCAGTTAAGAAGCGCCAAGCGGCAAAACCTGCTGCACCATATGTATTGATGATTGATAAGGCATCGGCAGCATATTGGTTATTAACATCAGTTGTTGTTTCTAAATCGTAATAATAAGCGCCAACAATCCAATTTAAATTGCTTTCTTTATTAGAAGAAAGCCGAATTTCTTGACTAAAGTCGCTTAATTTTTGACGTGTATGTTGATACGCAATCTTTGCTGGCCTAAAATCACTATCTTGTTGTTGGTCAAAAGTTAGCCTGTCGACGCCAGTAATAGAAGTAAGCGTTACGCCATCGAATTTTTTATCAATTGTTGCCGATAAAGTTGTGTAATCACGGTCATTATGGCCGGGGGTAACACTAAAACTTTCCGAGCCTGTTAATTCACCCGTATACATTTGCGCAGTTGGCAAAGTTCCAGAGAATGGGAATATGAATGAATTATTTGTTGCATATTTTAAAGGCAAATCACCATCACGCGTTTTTTCGTTCGCAAGGCGTAATTTCATGCTTAAAGTATCACTTGGTGTTGCGTAAAGCATACCAGAAAATACTGTAGAACCTTTTGTGTCAAGATTGCCGCCTGTAAGGCTATTGGTAAAGTAACCGTCGCTTTGATTATGAACTGCACCTATGCGATAGAATAATTTGTCGGCAATTACCGCGCCGCTTGCAGATGCATGGGCAGAAATTGTATTATTACTTGAATAATCAAGGCGTGCTTGTGCCTGAAATTCACCACTTGGTGGTTTTGAAATTATATTTATTGCGCCGCCAAAAGTGTTGCGCCCATAAAGTGCGCTTTGCGGGCCTTTTACCACTTCAACACGGGCAACATCATCACCAATTGATGCATCCATAACCAATCTTGAAGATTGATAGACCCCATCAATAAAGAAGCCAACATTTGGCTCACCGATTGTTGTTGATTGACCGCGAATAACAGGCGTTGCGGCGGCACCGCCAAATAATGGCGAATAGGTGAAACCCGGCGTCATTTTTGCCACGTCTTGGACATTGTTTGCGCCAGTGTTTTTTAATTCTTTTTCTGAAAAAGACGCAATCGAAAGCGGAACAGATTGTAGTTTTTCTTTTCTAAGGCGCGCGGTAACAATCACTTCCTCGCTATTGCTTGATTTTGTTTCTTGGGCGTATGAATTTGTTGATATTGCCAATATTGCACTTGCCGCAACGCTTGCTAATAAAAGATGGCTTTTTGCTTTCCCAGATTTACGCATTATATCCCCCTAGATTTTTATTGTTGATTTTTCTTGCGATTAATATGGCATATTTTATTAAAGTTACATTTGCAACTAAAATCGATAAAAAGCACTCACAAATTGTCAATTATGCTCTTTTGGTGCGGTTTTAGTGATATTATTCGAATTATTTGGAAGAAAATTCTAATATTGCATAGCAAATACCAATAATTTGCAAGTTTATTTTTTACTTAACTTGGTGGCAAAATCATTCTCATAAGAGTCATTTGACGTTTTTGGGGAGTGTATATGCTTTTATAATTGCAAATTAGTTTTTTCGATTGATATTGATTAATTATATGAATTTGTCTTTGCAAAATTAGGTTATAAAAATGGAATTTAAAATTTTATTTTAGCGTATATTATTGAAATAATTTAAATAATAAACAATTGCAATTTAAAACGAATGCATAATAATGATTGTGCGGGGAAGGCAATGCAAAACAAAAATATAACAAAAAACAAAGACATACTTGGAAAGTTTGATGCGCTGCAAAGTTCGCTGCTTCCAATTTTGCATGAAATTATGCATTCAAATGGTGAAATCTGCGAAGAAGATATAAGAAATATTGCAGCCCATCTAAACCTATCACGCGCAGAAGTATGGGGTGTCGCTAGTTTTTATAGCGACTTTAAAAATAAAAAAAACAACCACCATATCCAAATTTGTAATGGTGAAGCGTGTCAGGCGCAGGGTGTTGAAAATAAAGCAAATGAGTATTTATCCCAAAATGGCCTTGAATGGGGTGAAAATTCGAATGGAGTTTTGGTTGAAAAAATCTTCTGCCTCGGCCTTTGTTCGCGTGGCCCTGCGGCAATGAAAGATGGCCAATTGATTGCAAGTTTTGGGGGTGATGAATGAGAGTTTTTATTCCCCAAGATAGTATTTCAATTGCATTGGGTGCTGATTTAATCGCTCAAAAAATCGCGCATGTAGGGCATGAAATAATTCGCAATTCATCACGCGGCCTTCATTTTTTGGAAGTTTTGATTGAAGTTGAAATTGATGGCGCGCGTCATGGTTTTGGCCCAATTTCAACCAATGAAATTGATGATTTAATTGTAAATAATTTTGCAAAATCACATCATAAATATATGGGAATTGTTGATGAATTACCATTATTAAAAGCGCAAAATCGTCTTTCGTTCGCAAAATGCGGTTTAAATGACCCATTGGATTATGATGGATATTTAGCGCTTGGCGGCGGCAAAGTAATTGGAAAAGTTAAAGCAATTGGTGCGCAAAAAACCATTGATGAAATCAAAACTTCTGGCCTTAGGGGGCGCGGCGGCGCGGGCTTTCCTGCTTCAATAAAATGGCAAACTGTTAAAGATGCCGTTTCAAATCAAAAATACATAATCTGCAATGCCGATGAAGGCGATAGCGGCAATTTTTCAGATCGCGCCTATATGGAAGGCGACCCATTCGGCCTTATCGAGGCAATGGCAATCGCGGGTTTCGCATTGGGTGCGTCAAAGGGTTATATTTATGTTCGTTCCGAATATCCGATTGCAATCAAAATATTAAAGGCGGCAATAGAGATTGCGAAACAACGCACCCTGCTTGAAAATTTTGACCTTGAAGTTTTTGTTGGGGCGGGCGCTTATGTATGCGGTGAAGAAACCGCGCTTTTGGAATCTATTGAAGGTAAACGTGGCATGGTGCGCGCCAAGCCGCCAATACCAGCGCTTGAAGGGCTTTTTGGCAAACCAACATTGGTAAATAATGTTCTTACCTTTGCCGCAATTGCACCAATAATTTTAAATGGCGGTGGTCATTATGCAGGGTTTGGTTCTGGCAAAAGCCTTGGCACAATTCCAATTCAATTATCGGGCAATATCAAAAATGGCGGCTATTATGAAGTGCCATTTGGAATGTCATTACGCGAATTAATTTATGATATTGGCGGTGGTATAAAATCAGGGCGCGAATTTGGCGCGGTGCAAATTGGTGGCCCATTAGGCGCTTATTTTACCGCCGAAAATCTTGATTTGATTTTTGATTATGAAATTTTGCCACAGGCGGGCGGAATTTTGGGGCATGGTTCACTGGTTGTGTTTGATGATACAATTGATTTTCTAAAAATGGCGCGTTTCGCCTTTGAATTTTGCGCCCATGAATCATGCGGAAAATGCACACCATGCCGAATTGGCTCTACGCGCGGCGTTGAAACTATGGACAGGATTATTGCGGGTGAAAACCAATATGAATTGGTCGATGATTTATGCGAAACTATGAAATTTGGTTCGTTGTGCGCTTTGGGCGGTTTCACGCCATATCCAGTTCAAAGTGCGATTAAAGCGTGGAGGGGGAAAAATGTCTAATATGAATACAAAGGACAAAGGAACCCCGCAAATTGATGGTGAAATGGTTGAATTCACCATTGATGGTTTTAAAACCAGCGCCCCCAAAGGCACATCAATTTTGCGTGCAGCATCTGAAATTGGTATAAATATTCCTAAATTATGCGCAACCGATATTGTAAAACCCTATGGCTCGTGCCGGCTTTGCTTGGTTGAAATTGAAGGGCGCGCTGGAACGCCGTCATCATGCACAACGCCAATCACGGCGGGAATGGAAATAAAAACCCAAACCGATAGATTAAAAAAACTTCGGCGCGGGGTGATGGAATTATATATTTCAGACCACCCACTTGATTGCCTTACATGCGCGGCAAATGGTGATTGCGAGCTGCAAGATATGGCAGGCGCAGTTGGTTTGCGCGATGTTCGCTTTGAACAAGGCCATAATCATTTGGGGCAAGCCAAAGATATATCCAACCCATATTTTGATTTTGATCCATCAAAATGCATTGTTTGTGCGCGCTGCGTTCGCGCCTGTGAAGAAGTGCAGGGCACATTTGCCCTTTCAATTGATAGTCGCGGCTTTGCATCACACATTAATGCGGGTGTTAATGAGGATTTTTTTGATAGTGAATGTGTGTCATGTGGCGCGTGCGTTAATGCATGCCCAACCGGTACTTTGATTGAAAAATCAGTGGTGGAAATTGGGCAGCCCGAACATTCAAAAATCACAACTTGCGCCTATTGCGGTGTTGGTTGCACATTCGAAGCGCAAATGCGGGGCGATGAATTGGTGCGTATGGTTCCCTATAAGGATGGCAAGGCCAATCGTGGCCATTCATGCGTAAAGGGGCGCTTTGCATACGGCTATGCCGAACACAAAGACCGCATATTAAAACCCATGATACGCGAAAAAATTGGCGATGAATGGCAAGAAGTAAGTTGGGATTATGCCTTTGAATATAGCGCCAAAAAATTGCGTGAAATCGAAAATAAATATGGCAATAAGGCCATTGGCGGCATAACTTCATCACGCTGCACAAATGAAGAAACATTTTTGGTGCAAAAACTTATTCGCGCAGGTTTTGGGATTAATAATGTTGATACATGCGCAAGGGTTTGCCATTCGCCTACGGGTTATGGATTAAAACAAACCTTTGGCACATCGGCAGGAACACAGGATTTTGATAGTGTTGAACATGTTGATGTTGCAATAATTATTGGTGCAAATCC
The DNA here is from genome assembly GCA_964557085.1 of uncultured Caulobacteraceae bacterium. Taxonomy (GTDB): domain Bacteria; phylum Pseudomonadota; class Alphaproteobacteria; order Caulobacterales; family Aquidulcibacteraceae; genus Pseudaquidulcibacter. The sequence goes on along the minus strand of CAZKYS010000001.1, from coordinate 57,283 downwards.
AACTGATGGGCACCCTGTTTTTGCATCGCGCCTTAAAAAACGTATTAGGGAAGGGGCAAAATTAATAGTCATCGACCCGCGCCGCATTGATATGGTGCAAAGCCCGCATATAAAGGCCGATTTCCATTTACCATTGCGCCCTGGAACCAATGTTGCAATGGTTACGGCACTTGCGCATGTCATAGTTACCGAAAATTTGGTGGATAGGGATTTTATCAATCAAAAATGCGACATTGATGAATATGAAGCATGGGCACAATTTGTAGCCGACGCTCGCCATAGCCCCGAAAACATCGCCCCACTTTGCGGCGTTGCTGCCGAAGATATTCGCGCCGCCGCACGGCTTTATGCAGGCTCAGGCAATGGCGCAATATATTACGGCCTAGGCGTTACTGAACATTCGCAGGGCACAACGACTGTTATGGCAATTGCCAATCTTGCAATGGCAACTGGTAATATTGGGCGCAAGGGTGTTGGGGTTAATCCATTGCGTGGTCAAAATAATGTTCAAGGTTCATGCGATATGGGTTCTTTTCCGCATGAATTTTCAGGCTATCGCCCTGTTGGTGATGATGTGGTTCGCGCCATGTTTGAGGAAAAATGGGGCGCAAAATTATCAAACACAGCAGGGCTTAGAATACCCAATATGCTTGATGAAGCGGTGGCAGGCAATTTCAAGGCGCTTTATTGCCAAGGTGAGGATATACTTCAATCAGACCCCAATACACATCATGTTGCGGCGGCACTTGCCAATATGGAATGTGTGATTGTGCAAGATTTGTTTTTGAATGAAACCGCCAATTATGCGCATATTTTCCTACCGGGTTGCACATTTTTGGAAAAAGATGGAACTTTTACCAATGCCGAACGGCGTATCCAAAGGGTGCGCAAAGTAATGCAGCCCAAAAATGGCCTTGCCGATTGGGAAGTCACCCAAAAACTTGCCAATGTACTTGGCATGAATTGGAATTATAATCACCCAAGTGAAATTATGAATGAAATTTCCGAATTAACCCCATCTTTTGCGGGTGTTAATTATGAAAAACTTGAACAATTGGGTTCGGTTCAATGGCCGTGCGATGATACGCACCCTGAAGGCTCACCCATCATGCATATTGATAAATTCGCCAATGGTAAGGGCAAATTTATTATAACTGAATATGTGCCAACTTTGGAAAAAACGGGCCCTAAATTCCCGCTTTTGCTTACAACTGGGCGGATTTTAACGCAATATAATGTTGGTGCACAAACCCGCCGAACCCCAAATCAAAAATGGCATGATGAAGATTTATTGGAAATAAACCCAATTGATGCCGAAATTCGCGGTATTATTGACGGTGATTTTGTAAAACTTCAAAGCCGTTCGGGTGAAACAGCATTACGCGCGAAAATAACCGATAGGGTATCGGCGGGCGTGGTTTACACAACATTCCACCACCCCGATACACAGGCCAATGTGATAACCACCGAACTTTCCGATTGGGCCACCAATTGCCCTGAATATAAGGTGACGGCGGTTCAGGTTTCCAAAACCAATGGGGAGACCGAATATCAAAAAAATTACACAAAATTTTCCCATGATAATCGCCATATAGGCCATTCAAAATAATGCCCTATAAAGAGTTTGAAAATCGCAAATATATTGTTTCAAAAGGTTGGCAAGATTCAAAGCGAAACCTTGTGTGTGAGATTGCAATCGCAATTACCTATAATGGCATGACCCACGCCATAATGATGGCAAGCCCCAATGATTTAGAAGATTATGCGATCGGTTTTAGTTTTTGCGAAGGCATAATAAAAAATAGAAATGAAATCGAGAAAATTGAAATCATCAATCATAGTAAGGGGATAGAGCTTAGAATTGCTTTACAAAATGATGTTGCCACAAATTTCATGCGCCAAAGGAATTTAAAACTTGGCCCTGTTGGCTGTGGCCTTTGTGGTGTGGATAGTTTGGATGCGGCATTGCCAAATCTTGAAAAACTTGGGGCTGCAAAAAGTTTTGAACCGCAAATAATCATAGATGCAATGGCAAAAATGCGCGGCTTTCAAAGCATAAACCAAGCCACAAATGCCGCGCATGCCGCAGGTTTTATGAATGAAAATGGTGATGTGATCTTGGTGCGCGAAGATATTGGGCGCCATAATGCACTTGATAAATTAATTGGCGCTTTATTGGCCAAAAATATTAATACCAAAAATGGGGCAATTTTAATGACATCGCGCCTTTCAATTGATTTGGTGCAAAAATGCGCTTCAATTAAATGCGCAAATTTATGCGCAATTTCCGCGCCATCAAGTCTTGCGATTGGGGCGGCAAAGCAAAGCAATATTAATATATATGCCATTGTTCGTGATGATGGGCTTGAAAAATTTTAGGTTTGATTAAACCAACAAACTTTGTAACAATGAATTATGTATGACATATTAGGCCGCAAAATTGATTATATCCGCCTATCCCTGACTGATAGGTGCGATTTAAGATGCCAATATTGTATGTCAGAAAATCAAAAATTCTTGCCACGTTCTGAAATCTTGAGTTTTGAGGAAATAATTAATCTAGTAGATTTTTTAACCCAAAACGGCATAAAGTACCTGCGCCTTACAGGTGGGGAGCCTTTGGTTCGCAAGGATGTTGGAAAATTAATACAAAAACTTGGATTATTTGTTGAAAATGGCAAATTAAGCGCGCTTACACTTACAACTAACGGAACATTATTGCGCCATTTTGCAAAGGATTTGTCGCGCGCTTGTATAAAACGAATTAATGTTTCACTTGATACATTGGATGCGCAAAAATATAAAGAAATTACACGCGGCGGTGATTTAGCAAATGTCTTGGATGGCATTGATGCAGCTTTTGAAAACCAAATCCGCGTTAAAATTAATTGTGTGGTTTTAAAGCAAGATAATTTTGATGAATTACCAAAATTAATTGAATATGCCCATTCAATTGGCGCGGACATTTCATTAATTGAAACCATGCCAATGGATGAAAAAATATTGGGCCGCGAAGATCAATATGTTCCAATGAATATTGTTCGCCAAAGCCTTGAAAATAAATGGCAAATTATTGGTGATGAATATAAAACAAACGGCCCATCGCAATATTATAGAATAATGGAAACTGGCGGTCGAATTGGCTTTATAACCCCGCTTTCGCATAATTTTTGCGCTTCGTGCAATCGCGTAAGAATTACCTGTACGGGGAAATTATATATGTGCCTTGGTCATGATGATTTTTATGATTTACGGCCTGCCTTATTAAATAATGATTTCAGTGAATTGAGCGCAATCTATGCCAAGGCATTGAATCACAAACCCAAAGCGCATGATTTTATTATTGGCGGCGGCTATGTACCAAAGCGGCCCATGTCACTAACGGGCGGATAATATAATTATAATTTTGGTTAAAAATAAATTTTACTTTTGTGGAAAAATAGTATTGCCACCGGTGTCATAAACATATATCTATAAGAAAAAATAAGTCGGAGGGAATATGTCAAACCAAGAAACCAATGCTTTGGATGAGCAAAAGGCAAGCAATTATCGTTGGACGATTTGTTTTTTATTGCTTGCGGCAATGGCGATTAATTATGTTCACCGTCAAACTTTGGGGCTTTTGAAAAATGATTTACAACATGTTTTTCATTGGGATGAAAATGGTTATGCCAATGTGGTTTTCTGGTTTCAGGCGGCATATGCAATCGGCTATGTAAGTTTTGGGCGCATAATTGATAAAATTGGTGCAAAGGCAGGTTATGCAATTGCCTTCACCCTTTGGACTTTGGCGCATACATTCACAGGCTTTGCAAGCAATATTGTTCAATTCACGCTTGCACGCGTTGCCCTTGGTTTAGGTGAGGCAGGCTCTTTCCCCGCAAGTCTTAAAGCAATTGCCGAATGGTTCCCGCAAAAAGAGCGCGCAGCAGCGGCAGGGGTTTTTAACGCAGGTTCAAATATTGGTGCAATTGTTGCCCCATTAGTTGTTCCGCTTCTTACGCTTTCTTTTGGTTGGCAATCCGCGTTTTTTGTAACCGGTCTTGCAAGTATGGCATGGCTTATTGCATGGCAATTAATTTATAAGCACCCAACCAAAGCCAAACAGGTTAATGCCCAAGAATTGGCATTAATCCAAAGTGACCCTGCTGATATTTCAGAAAAAACGCCTTGGGTGAAATTGCTTTTTGTAAAAGAAACATGGGCTTATGCGATTGCAAAGTTTCTGATTGATCCAATTTGGTGGTTTTATTTATTCTGGCTTCCTGATTTTTTATCAAAAAACTATCATTTTGATTTGAAATCTTCATCGGTTGCATGGTTTGCCATTGGTTTGCCATTGGTTGTTATTTATTTGATTTCTGATGTTGGGTCGGTAATTGGTGGCTTTGTTTCATCAAATCTAATTAAGCGTGGTTTATCAGTAAATCATGCGCGTAAAATAACGCTTTTGATTTTTGCACTATGTGTTTTGCCAATTTTCTTTGTTACCCAAGTTTCAAATATGTGGGCGGCAGTTTTGATAATTGGTATCGCTACCGCATCGCATCAGGCTTTTTCGGCAAATATTTATACATTGCCATCTGATATGTTCCCACGTTCTGCGGTTGCATCAGTTATTGGGATTGGCGGCATGGTCGGCGCGATTGGGGGAATGATATTCTCAAAAACCGTTGGCGCAATTTTACAGGCCACAGGTTCATATCATATTTTATTCATTATCGCAGGTTCGGTTTATTTATTGGCGCTTTTAGTGGTGCAAATCCTAAGCCCGAAATTGGAACAAGCAAAATTATGAAACGCCTAATCGCATTTTCGCTTGCGTGTTCGCTTTTTCCATCATTTGCCAATGCCCAAGGTCTTGCGCAAAATGATAAGGAAGCGCGCGCGGCGCATAATCCAATATCGGCGCGCAAAATAATTTTGGTTGGCGATTCAACAACCCAAGTTTTATCAGGATGGGGCGGGCAGTTTTGTGCAAACCATTTGGTTTCAAGTGTTGCTTGTATTGATTTGGGGCGCGGGGGGCGTTCATCTTTTTCATATCGTGCAGAAGGCTCATGGCAAATCGCGCTTAATGAAATGAAGACACAAGGCTATCAAAAAACATACGTCCTTATTCAATTGGGTCATAATGATATGCCAGGTAAGGCGGGGCGTTCAACTGATTTAGCGACTGAATTCCCCGAATTTATGCGCCAATATGTTATTGAAGCCAAACAGACAGGCGCAATCCCAATTTTGGTAACGCCATTAACACGGCGCATGTTTAAAGATGGCGTTTTGAAAAATGACCTTGTGCCGTGGGCGGATGCAATACGAAAAATCGCGGCAGAAGAAAAAGTGCCATTGCTTGATTTAAATGCGGCATCTGCGCAGGCAGTTCAGGAAATGGGGGCTGTAAAATCACTTGAATTGGCGCAATTGCCACCATCGCAGGATTTGATTGATGCCGCCAAAACCGGCACAACAAAAGAAGCTCCAAAACCTGCGCCGCCTTCTGCGACAATGAATTGTATTCAAGCGCCAAGCACACAAAATTGCATTGCAGAAAAACCAAAACCAAGCGGTGTTCCAAGCGGAAAAGTCAATCTTAGTTTTGATTACACGCATATTGGTGAAAATGGTGCAAAGTTCTTTTCGGCAATTGTTGCGCGCGAACTTGCCAAATCTGTCCCTGAATTGTCAGATTATTTAATTCCATAGGTGAAATATGCATAGAGCGTTTCCCAAAAAGTGTGAAGCGGTTTTTGGACAAGAAACACGCCAAACAAAGGAATCTAGTGCCCCATTTCGATATAATCGAAATGGGAAAAGCACTAGACGCGAATTTATTGGGGCTTTTGGAATTTCAATGATTGCCGCCCCTGCCATTGGCGCGCCCAAAAATACGCGGGTTTTGACGAAATCTGGTATTATTAATGGCAAGTTTGAAAATGATATTTTTGTTTTCAAAGGCATTCCCTATGGCGATGATACATCAAACCAAAGGTTTCAAGCGCCAAGAGCAAAATCATGGAATGGTGAATTAAACGCCTTTGAATATGGCGCGTCAAGCCCGCAATCAAGCAATGAATCAAATCAATCCGAAGATTGTTTATTTTTGAATATTTTTACGCCGGCGCTTGATAATAAAAAGCGTGCGGTAATGTTTTATATTCATGGCGGCGCTTATTCAAATGGTTCAGGTTCCGACCAAATGTATGATGGAACGAAATTGTGCAATGATTATGATGTTATTGTGGTTTCGATAAATCATCGCCTTAATGCCTTTGGTTATTTATATTTGGCGCGATTAGAACGTGAATTAAAGGGTAATTATGGCAAGTTTGCCCAATCGGGAAATGTCGGTCAGCTTGATATAATTTTAGCCCTGAAATGGGTTAAAGAAAATATTTCCCAATTTGGTGGTGATGCCAATCGAATTATGGCCTTTGGGCAATCGGGCGGTGGTGCAAAAATCGCCACCTTAATGGCGACACCAAGCGCCAAAGGGCTTTTTTCACGCGCCCTTACAATGTCGGGGCAGCAGGTTACAGCATCAGGCGGGGGTAATGCCACCAAGCGCGCAATATCGCTTTTGAATGCTCTCGGCCTAAAGCCTGACTTGAATGGCTTGGATTTGATTACCAAAGTACCGCAAAATGAAATAATCGCGGCCTTAAAAACAATTGACCCAATAATAGGAAATGGTGGCCTTTATTTGGGGCCAGTTTTGGATGAAGTAATTTTATTCAATCATCCATTTTACCCAAATGCCAATGGTTGGGGTATTAATGTGCCAATGATAATTGGCAATACGCATGATGAAACAAAACTATTTTTGGGCAATGACCCTGCCAATCATAATTTGACATGGAATGATTTACCCAAAAAACTTCCATCGCAATATAGGGTTGATATTGATCCATATTTGGTAATTGAAACCTATCGCAAAATATATCCAAATTATTCGCCATCTGATGTTTTCTTTGCCGCCACTACTGCGGGCCGTTCATGGCGCGGCGCAATCATTGAGGCCGAGGAGAGGGCAAAAACCAACCCCGCTTATGTCTATCAATTTGATTATCAATCACAAAAAGATAATGGCAAATGGGGTGCGCCGCACACAATTGATATTCCAATGGCATTTCAAACCACAAATGCCAAATCATCATTAAGTGATGATGGGGTCGGGGCAAAGTTGGTTGCAAAGATATTTTCCAAAAGCATTGCCAATTTTGCCAAATTTGCAAATCCGCAAAGTAATGAATTGCCAAAATGGGAAAAATATAAATTACCAAATCGCGCAACCATGATTTTTGATACAAAATGCAAAATGCAAAATGACCCGCGCGGGCAAGAACGCAAATTATTCGAAAAAGTTCCATTCATACAACAGGGCACATAAATGAACCGCCGTGACACAATAAAATTATCTGGCGCTAGTGCGCTTGGCCTTTTTTCTAATCCAGCATTTGCTGATTGTGCGCCAATGGCAAAATGGGCGCGTGGAATTGAAAATCAGCGCAAAGCAGATTTGGGAAATGGCTATTTTCTAAATCCAATAATATCAGGGGATCACCCAGACCCATCAATTTTGCGCGATGGCGATGATTATTATCTTACGGTTTCAAGTTTTGAAGCCTATCCAGGATTGGTAATTTATCATTCAAAAGATTTAATAAATTGGATGCCGATTACCTATGCCCTAAGCCAATATGTTGGTTCAGTTTGGGCGCCAGATTTGGTGAAAGTTAATGGGCGTTTTTATATTTATTTTGCGGTAAAACACCCAAAGCAAAACACAATCTACGTAATTTATAGTGATAAAATTGATGGTAAATGGTCAGACCCAATTGATTTAGGACTTCATAATCATATCGACCCCGGCCATGCAATTGGCGAAGATAATAAACGTTATTTATTCTTATCAGGCGGCGATAGGGTGACTTTATCTGATGATGGCCTAAAAGTTCTTGATGCACCAATAAACATATATAAGCCATGGAAATATCCCGATGATTGGGATGTTGAAGGCTTTTCACCCGAAGGGCCAAAAATCTTTAAACATGGGCAATATTATTATCTTATAACCGCAATTGGCGGAACCGCAGGGCCACCAACGGGGCATATGGTAATTGCTGCGCGTTCAAAATCAATTCACGGCCCATTTGAAAATTGCCCGCAAAATCCGTTGGTTCGCTCAAAATCCAAAAATGAAATGTGGTGGTCGCGCGGTCATGCAACTATTTTTCAAACCAATTCGGGCGAATTTTGGTCGGTCTATCATGGTTATGAAAAAGACTTTATAACATTGGGGCGGCAATGTTTGCTTGCGCCTGTTACATGGTCAAAAGATGGCTGGCCAATATTTGGCGGTGATGATTTATCAAAACCAATTAAAGCGCCAAAAGCCAAATTTAAATCACCCAATGGTATCGCACTAAGTGATGATTTTTCCAAATCAAAATTTGGGATTCAATGGAATTATATTGGTCAAAATGATATTAATCGCCTAAATATCAATGATAATATTCTTGAATTGGGTGCAATTGGAAATGCGCCATCAAATAGCGCGCCGCTTGGTTTTATTGTCGGTGATAGAGCATTAGAAATTGAGGCGCAAATAGAGATTGAAGATAATTCATGGGGCGGTCTTTTGTTATTTTATGACAAAATGCTTTATTGTGGCCTTGGCTTCAATTCCAATAATTTTATTACCCACCAATATGGTATTGAACGCGGAAAACCCAAAAATCCATATGGCAAAAAATTATTCATGCGCCTTCGCAATTTTGAAAATATAGTTTCATTTTTTACGTCATCAGATGGCAAAAATTGGAAACGCTTTGATAGGGGCATGGAAGTTTCAGGCTATAATCACAATGTGCGCGGTGGTTTTATGATGTTAAAACCTGCCATTTATTCGTGCGGCACGGGTAAAGTGTCATATAAAAATTTCAAATACCGCGCCCTATAAAAATGCCCCACAAAAATTGCGGGGCAAGTTATTTCGAGGCATTTTCTTATTTTTATTAATGTTCCATCCCAACTTTCGGAAAAAGGCTTTGCCAACCCGTTTTGGGTGACATATCATCCAGATTCCAATCGGCCTCGTTGAAATCTTTTGAAACTGGTGCATATTTTGGATAGCCAATATAATTTTGCTCTTGGGTATTGATAATCTGCCCACGGCCTTCGGCAACGTCGGAAAGAATTTTGAAATCAATTGGGTCGCGTGCCCAAGGGCGTGCGCCAACCGCAAAATAGATTTGATCTTCTAATTTATTTGACGGGATGATTTTTATATCAGGCGATAAATATGGTGTTTTCGCATTAATAATTTTTGCGCCGCCATCAGTATAATTTCCAACTTGCGGCAAGGCTTTACCATTAAAATCTTTGGCAATATTATCTTTCATATAAAGTTCAACATCACCTGCGCCGCCCAATGTGAATAAAGGTAAATCCTTTTTAGTATCAGGACCTTGGCGATAAATATTGCCAATCAAAGTTATCACGCCATTTTGATATGGAACATTTTCCCATTCGTGGGCAATCAAATTATAATGAATTGCTTTTTGCCCAGGGTTAAAAATAAGATTGTTAATTTCGGCGGCATGAACCCCACCTTTGAACAAGGCGTTTCTTTCCATATTTGATGCATAGACATTGCCATAAATCAAAATGCCCGTTGCATTATCATGTATCAAGCCACCTTTTGAATGTTCACCCTTCGGATGGATTGAATTGGCAAGCCCTTCGAAAATAAGATTGTTTGAATATGTTATGTTGTGCGACGTATTTTGACGCCATTCATTGACATCTTTGCCTTTAAAACGCTTCCCAGAAGCTGATAAATTCTCATCCGTTCCCCATGAAAAACTGCAATGATCAACAATTACATTATATGAACCGACAGTAGAGAAACTATCCATATCGCCGCCCGATTTAATCAATTTCCCCATATCGCCAGAACGGAACATTAAGTGTTGAATTATAATATCATGGCTATTTGATGCATTGGTTTCGCCGCGAATTAATGTGATGCCGGGGCCGGGGGCAGTTTGCCCTGCGATTGTAATATATGGGTTTTTGATTGAAAGGGTTTTACCTCCTAAATCAATTACGCCGCCAACTTCAAAAACAACAATTCGTGGGCCTTGCGCCTCGATTGCCTCGCGCAATGAACCTGCGCCATCGCCGTTTAGATTGGTTACGCGAATTATGCGCCCACCTTTGCCGCCCTTTGTATCTTTGGCCCATGCGGTGAAATCATAAGTGGCGCGGTTTAATTTTGGCGCTTCGATAGGTTTTGCATTCGCCGCAATTGGTGCGCCTATCAAAGCGCTTGAAATACCGATAAAAAGGATTTTATTTGCAATATTATGCATTTTCATATTGGGTTTCCTTGTAACTAATTGCTTTTATATATTTTGATTTAAGTTTGTTGATGAAATCTTGGTTTTGGCAAAGTTTTTGGTCAAAAATCCCTGTGACCTGTATCAAAAGGTCAATATCATCTATTTCACCTTTCAAGTCTTTGCCAATTTGGTTTAATTTTTCGCCGATTGGATCAATGATTTTAATTCCTGATTTTGCCATTTTTTTTATAAAGGCAAACCAGCAGGCAATTGCAAAAGTCATGTTTTCATAAGGCTTATTTTGTTCAATTGCTTCATTGATTGATTGCAAAAGTCGAACGGGTAATTTCTTACTTCCGTCCCATGCGATTTGTGAAATTTGGTGATCAATTATTGGATTTTCAAATCTTTTTAAAACCGCAATTGCATAATTTTCAAGTAAAAAATCGGCATCTATTAAAGGAATAATTTCATTAAAAATCATATCTTTAATATAATCTATTATCTCTTTATCTTGGGTGGTTTCATAAACATTTTTATGCCCCTTCAAAATGCCATAATAAGCCATTGAAGAATGCGCACCATTTAGGATTTTTAGTTTTGCACGTTCATATTGTTTGACATCTTTGGTAATTTCAACACCGATTTTTTGCCAATCAATTTGATTGCTATTTTCAAAATCTTCAATAACCCATTGGGTGAAACTTTCGCGCGCAATTGGCCAATTATCTTGTGCACCAATTATTGCGGCAACTTTAGCCCGCAATGCATCATCGGTTGCAGGGGTAATACTATCAACCATTGTGCAGGGGCATTGAAGGGGTTTTAAATAATCAAGCATTTGCGCATCACACTTTTGCGCAAAATCCAAAATCGCAGCTTTGATTAAATTTCCATTATTTGAAAGATTATCGCAAACAATGATTGTAAATGGTGGCAGGCCCTTAACTTTCCGCGCTCTAAGGCCTGCCATAATAAAACCTATATAGCTTTTGGGGCTGTCTGGATTTTGTAAATCGTGTGCAATTTCTGTTGCGTTAAAATCAAGTTTTCCTTGATTATCAAGATAATAGCCTTTTTCAGTGATAGTGCTTGTAACAAATTTTATATTTTCATTTGCCAAAGTATCAATTACTTTTTGCGGGTTTTCAGGTGCAACCAAAAACTCCTTGATTGAACCAATGATTTGCATTTTTGGTTCGGCATCAATTTGCGCAATTGTGTATAAATTATCTTGGTGTAGAAGCGCGTCACGCACATTTTTTGAATGAAGCGAAACCTCGCAAATTGCGTAATTTGGATTAGTTTCAAGTAATTTATCGAAATAATATGCCTGATGTGCGCGGTGAAATGCGCCAGGGCCAAAATGAATTACTCCAATTTGGATTTTATCACGATCATATTTCGGCAAAATGGCATTTTGAGCAATTTTCTCTAAATTCGCCTGATTAAGAGCAATCATAATGTCACCCCATTTTTCCAAAGCGCAAATTCACGGATTTCATTGATTTCATTTTTTGTTGGCTCACCATTGGCAATTGCAATTATTTGGCTGATTAAATTATTTTGCGCATGTTCAAATTCGCCGCTTTGTAAAACTTCGCCCGCGTCAAAATCAATCCAATGGCTTTTATTTTTTGCAAGCTCACTATTAGAGGCGATTTTTAATGTTGGAACACAAAACCCAAGTGGCGTTCCGCGCCCTGTTGAGAATAAGATTATATGCGCCCCACTTGCGGCAAGGGCGGTGGATGAGATTGCATCATTTCCGGGGGCGTTCAAAACACTTAGGCCGTTTTCTTTTACAATCTGACCATATTCAAGGACGTCAGTAATTATTGCGCCGCCGCTTTTTTGAACTGCGCCAAGTGATTTTTCTTCCAATGTACTTATCCCGCCATCCTTATTTCCGGGGGAGGGGTTTTCATATATTTTCTGCCCATTTTGGATAAAATAATTTTTGAAATTTTCAATCATAGAAAATAGGTTTTGATAAGTTTTTTTGTCTTTGCAATTGGCAAATAGGATGTTTTCGGCGCCGAAAACTTCGGGTATTTCTGTCATAATAACTTTGGCGCCAATATTTGTGAAAAATTTGCTTATGCGCCCAATTAAAGGGTTTGCGCTAAGCCCTGAAAAACCATCGGAGCCACCGCATTTAACGCCAATTACAAGCTCGTTTAAATTTACGCTTTCACGTTTTGCGTTTTTATTTTCATCAATAATTTGCCCCAAAAGTGACATTCCATATTGATATTCATCATCAACTTTTTGGGCTTCAAAGCTTTTGATTTTGTAATGATATTCTTCAGGTATTGATTCCAATAATTTTGATAAGCGATTGTTTTCACAACCTAAACCAATTATCAAAACCCCGCACGAATTGGGGTGCATCGCAAGACTTGCAATGATATTTTTTGTGGCATCCAAATCATCACCCAATTGGGAGCAGCCAAATTGATGCGCAAAAGAATGAATGCCATCAATATTATCATCTTTTTTTAATGACGCGTCACGCGCTAATTTTTGCGCCAAAGCAGAGACACAGCCAACAGTTGGAAATATCCAAATTTCATTGCGAATTCCAATTTTGCCATCTTGCCGCCGATAGGCATTGATTTCTAAATCGCAAATTCGCGCGGGTGAAATATTTGGTTTTTTATAATCGAATTGGATTTTCCCGCCCTCAAGATTGCTTTTTAAATTATGGGTATGAACCCATTCACCAATTGCAATTTCTTGGGTCGCGCTTCCAATTGGGAATCCGAATTTGAATATGTTTTGTGATTTTTCTATTTGGCGGGTTGCAAATTTATGGCCTTTTTTAATAGGCTCTTTAAGTTTAAAAGCTTCGCCATCAAGTTCAATAATTTGCCCGTTTGTTAAATCTTTTAAAGCGATTGCAACATTATCATCGCCAGATATTTTTATAAATGGCGCATTTTTAGAAGATAAATCTTGTTGTTGCATTTCTATTGGCATTTAAAATGAAAGCCTTGGCAATATTTTATTAAGACACCGGTGTCATATTACAAACAATAGCGACTTGGCAAGTTAATTTATCATGCTATTAATAAAAATAATGAATATTGCCAAATTCAAATCGTGCAATCCGTGAAAGCAAAATAATGCCAAAAAGCCAAGAAGAAGAAAAGAAAAGCCAATTGGAAAACGAAAATATCGCGCTTGATGCACAAACTTTAAAAGCAATTGATGATTTATTGCAAAACAAAAATAGCCCAACAATTAATGATGTCGCATCAATTTCTGGCGTTTCGAAAAAGACGGTTTCGAGAATCATAAATAATTCTGAAAATGTGAAATCTGAAACCCGCGCATTGGTAAGTGAGATTATAAAAAAACTTGGCTTCAAACCAAATCCACAAGCAAGGGCGCTTGCGTTTAGGCGCTCATTCTTAATCGGCATGATTTATGATAACCCAAATGCGCAATATGTTGTGAATATGCAATTGGGTGTTCTTGATGCTTTGCGTGGAACTGGGCATGAATTGGTGGTTCACCCATGCGATAGGAATGCCCCAAATCTTGTAAGTGAAATTGAAGATTTCATACTAATGCAAAGATTGTCGGGAATAATCATATTGCCACCAATTGCCGAAGATAGGGAATTATTGGCTTTGCTTGATCGCCTTGATGTTCCTTATGTTCGTATAAGTGCGCGTGATGGCGCAAAATATGACCCGCCAATTAATTCAAATCAGATTGTTTCGGTTGATAAAATTGGCTGTGAAATGGCGGCAATTCATTTGGCTCAAATTGGGCATAAAAGAATTGGTTTCATACGCGGTAATCAAATTTACCCATCTGCGCATGAAAGGCGTGCAGGGTTTATGGCTGGCCTTGCAAAACATTCAATTGAGATTGATAGCGAAATTGACATCGCGGGCGATTATTCATTTGAATCTGGCTATGAGGCGGCAAATATTATTCTTTCCAATAAGAATCGCCCAAGTGCGATTATTGCCTGTAATGATGAAATGGCGGCGGGCGTTTATAAGGCCGCTTATGAACATGGATTGAAAATTCCCGATGATTTAAGCGTGGTTGGCTTTGACGATAGCCCACTTGCACCGCGCCTTACGCCTGCCTTAACAACGGTAAGATTGCCGACACGCGATATGGCAAAAATGGCTGCAAACATTGTTCTTAGTCCACATAAAAATGATGCAAAAACTATTTTGTTCGATTCAAATTTAATCTTACGAAATTCAACAAAGGCCCCCCAATAAATTGCTTACTGCAAAATTGAGGCAAGCATTGCATTTTGTTAATGACACCGGTGTCTATTTATTGTAGATGTTAAAAAAACAAGGGATAGGTAAGTGCCACAGGTAAGCATAAAACAATATGCCAATATAAAATCGCCTAAATTGGTTTTTAACGAAGACAGATTGTTTTCACCAATTGATAGCGAGCGTAAAATCGCGCGCGATTTATATGAAGCAGTGCGCGATATGCCGATAATTTCACCGCATGGCCATACTGATCCTTCTTGGTTTTCAGAAAATAAAAATTTCACCAATGCCACCGAATTATTTTTATCACCCGATCATTATGTCTTTCGAATGCTATATTCCCAAGGCATTGATTTAGATGATTTATGTGTTTCTTCGCGTGATGGAATGCCCGCGACAGACCCGCGAAAAGCATGGCATTTATTTGCCAAAAACTTTTATTTAATGCGCGGCACGGCAAGTCATATATGGCTTAATCACGTTTTTGTTGAGGTGTTTGGTTTTGATATCGTTCTTGATGAAAATTCGGCTGATTATTATTATGACACAATCAACGAAGCGTTAGCACAAGATAATTTTAAACCGCGCGCATTGTTTGAACGTTTTAATATTGAAGTTTTATCAACAACAGAAAGCCCGATTGATGAATTATTGCATCATCAACAGATTTTAAAATCAGGTTGGAAAGGGCGGGTAATATCGGCATATCGCCCTGATAATGTTGTTGATGCTGAGCATGAAAATTTTTACAATGATTTGCCAATTTTTGGGCAATTATCAGGCGAAGAATTGGGTGATTTTAAATCATATTTGCGCGCCCATCAAAACCGCCGTGCTTATTTTAAATCAACAGGCGTCACGTCAAGCGATCATGGGCATCCGACTGCACAGACCGCAGATTTAAGCGGCAGCGAGGCGGATGCCCTATATCAAAAAATCTTGGCAAAAAAACATGATGCGAATGATGCGGCACTATTTCGTGCCCAAATGCTTACTGAATTTGCCAAAATGAGCATTGATGATGGTTTAGTTTTACAAATACATGCGGGCGCATATCGCAATCATAATAAAAAATTATTTGATAAATATGGGCGCGATAAGGGCGGGGATCACCCAAGTCCAACCGATTATATACATTCATTAAAACCATTATTGGATAGATTTGGTAATGAAAAAAATCTATCAATTATTCTATTTACCCTTGATGAAACAACTTATGCGCGCGAACTTGGACCAATGGCGGGGCATTATCCTGCTTTAAAACTCGGCCCTGCATGGTGGTTTAATGATTGCCCAGAGGGGATGTTGAAATTCCGTGAGAATATAACACCCACTGCGGGCTTTTATAATACAATTGGTTTTAATGATGATACACGCGCATTTTTATCAATCCCTGCGCGTCATGATATGGCGCGGCGAATTGATGCGCGTTATCTTGCAGGTCTTGTTGCAAGTCATCGTCTTAATATGGATGAAGCCCACGAAATAATTTCTGATTTAACCTATAGGCTGCCAAAAGCGGCATACAAATTATAAAGGTAGCAAAATGTGCGATAAACATTCAATTTATTCAAAAACCTATTATGCAACCCATCCCGATATGATGATTGGCGCCGATAATGAAGAATTGCGCCAAAAATATTTGCTTGATGGCTTGTTTGCTGAAAATTCAGTGGTTCTTCATTATACGCATTTTGAACGCTTTGTTATTGGCGGTGCATTCCCAAAAACTGCATCTGTTGAATTACCTGCACAAACTGAACCAGAAAGCGCAAAAGGACATCCGTTTTTAGAGCGCCGTGAATTAGGTGCAATAAATGTTGGTTCAGGTGCGGGTATAATTGAAGTTGATGGCGCGGTGTTTGAAATTGGGCCAAAGGATGGGCTTTATATTGCAATGGGTTCTGAAAATGTGGTTTTCAAATCTGTTGATGCGTCAAACCCTGCGATGTTTTATTTGACATCAACACCTGCGCATGCACGTTATGAAACTAAGAAGATTTCAATTGATGCGGCTGTTCCGTTGGAACGCGGCTCACTTGAACAATCAAATCAGCGCGTGATTTATCAATATATTGTTCCAAGCACAGTTAAATCATGCCAATTGCTTTTGGGTATGACGATTTTGGTGCCTGGCTCGGTGTGGAATACAATGCCTCCGCATTTGCATGATAGGCGTTCGGAAGTTTATTTCTATTATGGTTTGGGCGAAAATGATCGTGTTTTCCACTTTATGGGTGAGCCTGATAATTGCCGCCATATTGTGATGCAAAATAACGAAGCAGTGGTTTCGCCGCCTTGGTCAATTCATATGGGCGCGGGCACATCTAATTATAATTTCATATGGGCGATGGGTGGCGAAAACCTTGATTATACCGATATGAAAGTTCTTGATATTTGCCAATTAGCATAGATAACGGGAGTGGCAGAATGAATAAATTATTCGATTTGACGGGTAAAGTTGCGCTTGTAACAGGGGCAAATACTGGCCTCGGGCAGGGTATCGCTTTGGCGCTTGCAGAAGCTGGCGCTAATATTGCGGCGGCGGGAATTTCGCCCGCAGATGACACCGGTGTAAAGGTAAAAGAATTGGGGCGCGAGTTTATCAATATTGATGCCAATCTCGGTAGCCTTGAACCGATTGATAATGTTGTTGAAACAACTTTGAAAAAATATGGTCATATAGATATTTTGGTCAATAATGCAGGGCTAATTCGCCGCGCTGATGCAGTTGATTTTTCCGAAAAAGATTGGGACGATGTAATGAATGTAAACATAAAGGGTGCATTCTTTATGGCGCAGGCGGTTGGCCGTCACATGATTGCCAATGGCGGTGGTAAAATTATAAATATTGCCTCCATGCTATCGTTCCAAGGTGGTATTCGTGTGCCATCTTATACTGCGTCAAAATCTGGTATTGCAGGGATTACACGCCTTTTGGCAAATGAATGGGCGTCAAAAAATATCAATATTAATGCGATTGCCCCTGGTTATATGGCAACTGATAATACGGCGCAATTGCGTGCGGATGAAGCGCGTTCAAATGAAATTTTGGGGCGTATTCCTGCGGCACGTTGGGGCTTGCCATCTGATTTGGGTGGGGCGGCGGTGTTTCTTGCTTCATCTGCTTCTGATTATGTGAATGGTGCAATCATTCCTGTTGATGGCGGATGGCTTGCACGATGATGGATGCAAAAGAGCTTGCAAATCTATTGGTTGATGCGCGCAAAAATGGTGGCGCTTTTGCCAAATATCCAACAGATGTTCCAAAATCACTTGATTATTCATATCAAGTGCAAGATGAAGCAATCAAATTATATAATGATAAAATCATAGGCTGGAAAATTGGACGCCTTGCACCTGATTTGCATGAAATTCATAAAACTGAACGTTTGACTGGCCCAATTTTTGAATGCAATTTTCAAAAAATTATGGACGTAAATCACGTTGGATTATTTAAGGACGGTTTTGCCGCCGTTGAAGCTGAATATGTTTTTGAAATCGCCCATGATGCCGATCCAGCAAAGACAAATTACACCCAAGAAGAAGCGGCGAAATTAATCAATTCAGTTTATGCTGGCATTGAAATGGCAGGTTCGCCAATCTTTGACATTAATTCATATGGGCCAACTGTAGTTGCATCTGATTTTGGAAATAATTTTGGTTTGATTCTTGGTTATAGGCTTGCCAATATTGAAAGTGCTGACCAATTAAGCGCGCAAGAATGTAATAAATATAATGCCCAATCTTTCATTGATGGAAAACTTGTCGGGGAGGGTGGTTTATTCTCTATGCCAAATGGCCCACTTGCCGCTATTGCATGGCTTGCAGGGCATTTGGCGATGCGAAATATGCCACTTAAAAAAGGGCAATTTATTTCTTCTGGTGCTTCAACTGGTATTCACGATATTAATATCGGTCAAAGCGCACAAGTGGCCTTTGGCATTGCTGGCGAAAATATATGTAAATTCAATATATTGACCAAGGAGTTTAAACCAATTTAATCTGTTGAATTTATCATGCAAAAAGTTTGCGCTACCGGTGTCATTTTGCTTGATTTTTTTTATTTGTGAGTTTATCTTGGGATTTGTAAATGATATTGCTTTAAAATGACACCGGTGTCTTATTTGAAGATAAGGTTTAGGGTGAAAAATTAAAGCGCACAAATTAATATATGTCGAAATCATAAAAACCAGATGCGACATTCAAAAGGGAATTTTCAATATCCATAAAAATGGATATTCTGGGAGGAAGGAAATGAAATTGAATAAAACGTCCAATCGCAAGGGCGCGATTTTATGCACAAGTGCATCGCTTTTGGCGATGGCTTTTGCAAGCAGTGCATTTGCCCAAGAAGCTGGCGCTTCAAAAAATTCAGAGACTATTGTTGTAACTGGCTTTAAGTCTTCTGTTCGTTCTGCAATTGCCGCAAAAAAACTTGAAAACGATATTGTTGATACAATCAAAGCCGAAGATATTGGCAAATTCCCAGATAATAATTTGGCGGAATCTTTGCAACGTATCCCAGGTGTTGCAATCGACCGTGATGGCGGTGAGGGTAAATCTATTACTGTTCGTGGTCTTGGCCCTGATTTTACCCGTGTTCGCTTGAATGGCCTTGAAGCTATTTCAACAACTGGTGGTAAAGATAAAGATGGCGGCGCAAACCGTGGTCGTGGTTTTGACTTCAACGTTTTTGCATCGGAACTTTTCAATTCTTTGACGGTTCGCAAATCTCTATCTGCGGAAATTGAAGAAGGTTCTTTGGGTGCAACGGTTGATTTGCGTTCTGCGCGCCCATTTGATTTTAAAGAAAACCAAATGGCCGCTTCATTACAGGCGGGCTATAATGATTTGTCTGAAAAGGCATCTGGCCGTGGGACTTTTATGGCGTCTAAACGTTCAGAAGATGGCAAATTTGGCGCTTTATTTTCTGTTGCTTATACTGGCCGTAAAATTGTTGAAGAAGGTTCAAACTCTGGTCGTTGGCAGAATGCATATTCTGCGGGTAATGCGGGGCGTTTCCAATCCTATTCAACTGATGGTGGCGTAACTTTTAATGCAATTACACCATGTACAACTGCTACGACGCGCGTTTGCTCAACTACTGAAATAAGCTCAACAAATCCAACCTTAACTGGTGAGGCTTTGAATGTAACGCAGGCAATCTACCCGCGTTTCTTGCGTGATTCACGTTTTGAAACCGATGAAAAACGCCTTGGCCTAACTGGTTCATTGCAATATCGCCCAAGTGAAGACACAACTTTCACATTGGATGTCCTTCATTCTGAATTTGGTGCTGACCGTATTGAATATAATATGGAGCCTATTTCTTTTTCAAGAAATACCGCAGGTGTTCCGCAAACCGATATTTATAATTACACAATCGATAGTCGCAAAGTAATCACCAAAGCATCATTCAATGATGTTGATATGCGATCTGAAATGCGTTTTGACAAACTTAAAACCACGTTTGATCAATATGATTTAAGCATGGATAGCAAGATTACCGACAAATTAAGCACAAATATCACTGTCGGTCATTCAAAATCATTCCTTGATAATTCGGAACAAACAACATTCACTTTTGAATCATATAATGTGAAGGGTTATTCGTATGATTTAACCGATATGGCAAATCCAAAAGTGAATTATGGTACAAGCTCAACGAATTGCACGATTGCACAGGCTTGTTATTGGCAATATGCGGCGGCTTCTTCTGCAACTGCATCAACCAATGCCAACGGCGATGCATCACTTATTCGTCTTCGTCCGCTTACAGTTGAGAATACTTTTGACACTGGTTCGGTTAATTTCAAATATAATATTAATGACAATATTAAATTGAAATTTGGTGGTTCATATAAACAATTCGGCTTTAAAACTACTGAATTGCGTCGTTATACAACTGACCCACTTACCAATAACGAAGCTGCGCCACCGGGCTCTGGTATCGTAACCGAAATTAATGGCAATATGGGTTCATATTCAAAGCTTATCAATGTTGCAGGAACAAGTTATTTAGTACCTGATCTTGATAAAATCCGTGCTAAATTTGATTATACTTGTAATTGCGTAAATTCTTGGGGTGCATTCACAATGAATGCGACCAATAATAATGCAAGACCAAATAATCGTAGCGCCGAAGAATCTGATACTGCGCTTTATTTGCAATCTGATTATCGCTTTAATGTTGGTCAAATTCCAGTTCGTGGAAATCTTGGTGTTCGTTATGTATCAACTGGCGAAACTGTAAACGGCTATATCGCAAAAGGCGGCGTGATTACGTCAACTACTATCAATCGTTCTTATGAAGATACACTTCCTTCATTTAACGTAACTGTTGAACCGCAAAAAAATCTATTGGTTCGTTTTGCAGCTTCAAAAGTTATGTCACGTCCAACACTTGCAAGTCTGTCACCGGGTGGTTCAATCAATACATCTGGCCAAACTTTGAGCATTGGGAACCCATATCTTGATCCAATTCGCGCCAAAACTTATGACATGAGCGTGGAATGGTATCCAAATAAAGATACAATGATTGCGGTTAGTGTTTTCAAAAAGCAAATCGATTCATGGATTCAATCTTTGGTTCGTACAATTCCATATTCTGAAACTGGCTATGATTTATCATTGCTTGATGGAACTGGGCAAAGTGGCTCAACAACTTATACTGTTACGCAGCCTGTAAACACAAAAGGTGGTGATTTAACTGGTTATGAAATTTCATTAAGCCAGCCATTCACTTTCTTACCGGGTTTCTTGTCTAAAACTGGTGCAATCTTGAACTACACACATGTTGATTCAAAAATTAATTATGTGATGACTTCAAGTGCAACAACGACGGTTTATAAAGAATATAATCTTCTAGGTATGTCGCCAAATTCATATAATGCGACCCTTTATTATGAAGGTGACAAATTATCAGGCCGTGTTTCTTATTCACACCGCGATGGTTATATGTCTGTATTGCTTCCAGGTTCTTCTGCTGATTTCTGGGGTAAATTGGATGTGAATTCAGTTGATGCACAGATTTCATACAAAGTGAATGACCGCCTAAGCCTTGTTCTTGAAGGAATTAATCTAACTGATGAAGAGCAAGACAGCCGTATTACGTACGATACCGCACAAGGCAATAAAGCGGATGATTTATTGTTTGATATCGCGCACTCTGGTCGTCAATTCTATCTTGGTGCAAGATATAAATTCTAAGCACCAAAATGTTCCCCAGTAAGACATCCCCAGTGTTTTACTAAAAGAAGGGTGCTATGTAAGTAGCGCCCTTCATTCAATTTTGAATAATGAAAATGGAAAATATAATGCGCAATAATTCTAAAATCATCTGCTTTGGTGAATTATTAGTTCGTCTGACTTCAATTAATGGTCAACAAATTGGTGATTTGGGTGATTTGCGCCCTTATATTGGCGGGGCAGAGGCCAATGTTGCTATTGGTCTATCCTGCCTTGGAAATAATGTTGAATTTGTTGGCGCTGTTTCTGATAATGATTTGGGAAATGCCGCGCTTAATGAATTGCGAAAATATGGCGTAAATATTGATAATATTGCCAAAGAAAATGGACGAATGGGTCTTTATTTTCTGAGCCCTGGCGCAATGCATAGACCAAGTCAGATTATTTATGATCGTGAAAATTCAGTTTTTGCAAAATATGATTTTTCAAAAATAAATTGGGAAAATATTCTTGAAAATTGTGCTTTACTTCACATTTCTGGCGTGACGGCGGCATTAGGAATTGGGCCGTATGAAGCGGCATTGAAAGCCATGGAAATTGCGCAAAGAAAAGGCGTGAAAATTTCTTATGATTGCAATTATCGCCCAAAATTATGGGAAAATTGGTCAAATGAAGCGCCAAAAATGATTTTGGAATTAATGAACAAAGCCAATATTCTTTTTGCTTCACATCGCGATATTCAATTAGTTTTTGGCGAAAATTTTGAACAATTTGGCGATGAAAAAGAACAAAAAAGCGCACAATTTGCGTTTGAAAAATTGAATAATATTGAATTGATTACTTCAACACCGCGAATTCAAATAAGTGCAAGTAATAATAAATTGGGCGCAATTGCCTTTACAAAAAACAAAAACTACAAAACGCAATTCTATGATTTAGATGCAATTGTCGACCGTATCGGAAGCGGTGATGCATTCGCCGCAGGGATTTTAAATGGCATTTTGAATGATTATGAAATCCAAGATGCCTTATTGATGGGCCTTGCATCTGCATGCTTGAAACATTCGCAATTAGGTGATTTATGTTTGAACACATTGCCCATGCTTACAAGCTTTATGAATGGCGAAGGTCTTGATGTAAAAAGATAATTTATTGTTCGATTAAGTGGAAATAACACATTTCATAATAAAATTCATTGAGAATCGATAAACTAATTGTTAGGGTGCAATGAAAGGTAATTCTTGTGCGTTTCCTAAAAGTTTTTTCAATTTCAATTTTCCTTATTTTAGGCGTTAGTGCATGTGGCAATGAGGCCGATAATAAACAAAATGCACCTAAAGAGCGCCCACCACAAGTAGTCTCCTTTATAAGCATTGAAGAACAAACACTTGAATTAAAACAAGAATTATCGGGCCGTGTAACGCCATATCTTGTTTCCGAAGTGCGCCCACAGGTTTCAGGAATAATCAAAGAACGCAGATTTGTTGAAGGCTCTAGGGTTTCACAAGGCCAAAGCCTTTATTCAATCGATAGCGCCCTTTATAATGCAAGTCTTAAATCAAGCGCTGCAACTTTGGGGCAGGCAAGTGCGAATTTAGAAGCGGCACGAACTAAACTTGCCCGTTATGAAGAATTGATAAAAATCAATGCCATAAGCAAGCAAGAATTGGATGATGCACGAACCGCTTTAAAGGTTGCAAATGCAAATATGAATTTGCAAAATGCCAATCTTGATATTGCCAAAATAAACCTTCGTTATACCAATGTTTTGGCGCCTATAAGTGGACGCATTGGGAAAAGTAATTTTACCAAGGGCGCTTTGGTAACCGCAAATCAAACTGCACCGCTTACAACAATTCAGGACATTTCGCGTGTCTATGTTGATATTACCCAATCTTCATCGGATATTTTGCGACTTAAAAAACAATTTGCAATTGGCGCGTTAAATCAGCCATCAAGTACGATGGTAAAATTAGTGCTTAGTGATGGAAGTGAATTTGACCAAACGGGTGTTTTGGAATTTTCCGATTTAACAGTTGATCCGTCAACGGGTAATGTGAACCTTCGGGCATTATTTCCAAATTCTAATGGCACTTTATTACCCGGAATGTTTGTTCGCGCGATAATTTCAAAAGGAACAATCGCAAAAGGCATTCAAATTCCGCAAAATGCCGTAACAATTGATAGCACCGGTGTTGCAAGTGTGTTTTTGGTTGGTCCTGATAATAAAGCAATAAAAACACCAATTGAACTTGGCGAAATGATTGGCGATAAATGGCAAATTATGTCTGGTCTTAAAATTGGCGATAAATTAATTGTTCAAGGCGGCGCAAAATTAAAACAAGGCGCGCCAATAAAACCAAAGCCAGTTGAAAATCCAAATGCCCCACAAACAGATAAAAAGGGGCAATAATTGTTATCGCGCTTTTTCATAAATCGGCCAATTTTTGCGTGGGTAATTGCGATTTGTATTATGCTTGCGGGTGGACTTTCGATTTTAAAATTGCCGATTGCCCAATATCCAAACATTGCACTTCCGCAAATTAGCGTGTCTGTTAATTATACTGGCGCATCCGCAAAGGCGGTTGAGGATAGTGTTACCCAAATACTTGAACAAGGGATGACTGGGCTTGATGGCTTAAAATATATGACATCATCAAGCCAAAGCGGTCAATCAAGCGTAAGCCTATATTTTGAAGCAGGAACTGACCCCGATAAAGCCCAAGTTCAGGTGCAAAACCAAGTTCAAAGCCGCCTTCGTCAATTACCGCAAGAGGTTCAGACACAGGGTGTGCGGGTTAATAAATCAAATAATTCAACACTAATTGTGTTTTCATTTTATACCGAAGATAATTCACTTTCAAACGCTGATTTGGGTGATTTTATTTTTAATACAATTCAAGATCCAATAAGCAGAATTGATGGCGTTGGTTCAACCCGAATTTTTGGTTCGCAACATGCAATGCGAATTTGGCTTAATCCATCCCAATTACAATCATATTCACTTGTCCCCAATGATATTATAAACGCCATTCGCGCACAAAATGTGCAGGTTGCAAGTGGTGCATTGGCCGATATGCCAATTACAAAAGATGCAAGTTTTAATGCAATAATTTCTGTTCAATCACGTTTCCAAACCCCTGAACAATTTGAAAATATCATTGTTAAAAATAATCCAAATGGTTCACCAATTCTATTAAAAGATGTTGCGCGGGTTGAAATTGGCTCCGATAATTATGGAACGATTGTTAAATTTAACGGGCATCCTGCGGCGGGGATTGCTGTTAATTTGGCAACTGGCGCAAATGCATTAAAAACCGCCGATGCAGCAATTAAATTGGTGGAAGAATTACAAAAATCTTTCCCAGCAAAAATCAAATATGCAATTCCGAATGATTCAACCCAATTTGTGAAAATTTCAATCAAAGAAGTTGTTAAAACCCTTATCGAGGCGGTGCTTTTGGTATTTCTGGTTATGTTTGTATTTTTACAAAGCATAAGGGCAACTTTAATCCCTGCGATTGCGGTTCCTGTGGTTTTACTTGGAACTTTTGGTATTTTGGCGGTTTTTGGTTATTCGATTAATACTTTAACGCTTTTCGGGATTGTGCTTGCAATCGGCTTGTTGGTTGATGACGCAATCGTTGTTGTCGAAAATGTTGAGCGTTTAATGCATGAAGAAGGCCTTTCTCCAATCGAGGCCACACGAAA
Organism: uncultured Caulobacteraceae bacterium; assembly: GCA_964557085.1. Lineage (GTDB taxonomy): Bacteria > Pseudomonadota > Alphaproteobacteria > Caulobacterales > Aquidulcibacteraceae > Pseudaquidulcibacter. The sequence goes on along the minus strand of CAZKYS010000001.1, from coordinate 31,779 downwards.
ATCAATGGACACAATAAGCGGTGCATTAATCGGTGTGGCGGCAGTATTGGCGGCAATGTTTGTTCCAATGGCGTTTTTTGGTGGCACGCAGGGCGTTATTTACCGCCAGTTTTCGGTTACTTTAATATCGGCAATGGCATTATCGGTTGTCGTTGCACTTGTTCTTACGCCGCCATTATGTGCCCAAATTCTTAAGCCACAGGATGCAACAGGGCATAATAAAAACAAGATTTTATCGGGCTTTAATAATGGATTTGAAAAATTTTCAAATTGGTATCAAGCGGCGGTAAAAAAAATACTTTCAATGCGCTTGGCCTTTATGGGGATATATTTGCTTATAGTTGGCGGCATGGTGTTTTTGGCATATAAATTACCAAGTTCATTCTTGCCAACGGAAGATCAGGGTATAATAATTACCCAAATCCAATTACCAACTGCAACCACAAGCGACAAAACCCAAAAAATTGTTGAACGCGTTAAAAGCTTTTATGAAAAACAACCTGGCGTGAAATATATTTTTGCAACAACAGGAAGCGGGCCAGGTAATGGTTCTGGCGGACAGAATACAGGTTCGGTAATTGCACGTATGGCAGCTTTTGAAGAGCGTAAATCAAAAGATATGTCTGTTGATGTAATTGTTGAAAAGGCCAAAAAAGAATTTTCAAAATATAATGATGCCCAAATAAATCCAACAATCCCACCTGCGGTTCGTGAATTGGGTAATGCATCTGGCTTTAGCTTTGTGATTACAGATATTGAGGGGCAAGGTTATGATGCCCTTGTTGATATTCGTAATCAATTTTTGGCGGCGGCAAGTGAAAGCAAAATCCTTAGTAATGTTCGCTCTGGAGCGCAGGATAATTCACCGCAATTAAATATCGATATTGATAAGGAAATGGCGGGTGCATTGGGTGTTCAACTTGCGGACATAAATTCACTTATGGCAAGCGCACTCGGAAGCACTTATGTGAATGATTTTATGGATAAGGGGCGTGTAAAGCGCGTTTATGTTCAAGGCGATGCCCCATATCGTATGCAGCCACAAGATATTTTAAATTGGTATGTGCGCAATAATTTGGGCGAAATGATACCAATAAGCGCATTCGCAAAACCACGTTGGAGTGCGGGGCCGCCAAGCCTTGCGCGCTATAATGGCCTATCATCGATTGATATATCGGGGACACCTGCGATTGGTGTATCAAATGGCGCGGCAATGCAGGAAATCGAAAGCATTTTCAAACAAATGCCACGCGGTTTTGGCATTGAATGGACTGGCCTTTCCCTACAAGAGCGTGAGGCAGGGGCACAAGCACCCGCACTTTATGCCATAAGTGTGATTTTCATTTTCCTTTTATTGGCGGCACTTTATGAAAGTTGGTCTGTGCCATTTGCGGTGATTTTGGTAATTCCGCTTGGGGTCTTTGGGGCGTTTTTGGCAACCTATATTCGCGGTCTTGATAAGGATATATTCTTTCAAGTTGGCTTGCTCGCAACAATGGGTCTATCGGCGAAAAATGCGATTTTGATTGTTGAATTTGCCAAAAGACTTAACGAAGAAGGCCATAATTTATTTGATGCCACATTAGAGGCAGTTCGCGTGCGCCTTCGCCCAATTATCATGACATCACTTGCCTTTGTATTTGGTATTTTCCCTCTTGTTATTGCAAGCTCTGCGGGCGCAAAGGCGCAACATGCAATTGGAACAGGATTGTTTGGCGGCATTATTGCGGCAACATTTTTGGCAATTTTCTTTGTTCCTTTATTCTTTGTTTTGGTAAGTGGTGCTTTGAGGAAAAAAGAAAAAACTCAAGAGGTTACAAAATGAAATTATTAAAATATTTCACTGTAACTTCTTTGGTTATTTTGGGTGCTTGTTCGCATATTCAAAAACCAATTCCTGAAAAGACAATTACGGAAAATAAAATTGCGCCCAATTTTCCAAACCTTCTCGATGCAAAATATATTGCCGCAAATGGGGTTAAATGGCGCGAATTTTATAGAAACCAAAATCTTATTGCCACAATTGATTATGGTCTAAAACAAAATAGCGATTTGAAAATTGCTGCTATCAACACACAAAAAGCCCAAAATGCCTTAGAGCTTGCAAAAATTGCGCGAAAACCATCATTGCGCGGTGTCGCAAGTTCGGATTTAAGTGGCAAATCTGGCGATATTTTAAGTGATACTTATACTTTGGGCGCTTCAATGCCATCGTATGAAATTGATTTATTTGATCGTTTAAAATCACTCCAAAAAGCTAGTGAAGAAAACTTTTATGCATCAAAAGAAAATCAAAAAGCCATAAAAATCGCCTTCATCACAACAATTGCAAATGCATGGGTTAATATCGCTAGTGATTTGACACAGATTGAGATTTTAAAATCCAATATATCATCACTACAAGAAACCGCAAAAATCGTAAAAGGGCGTCAAAAATATGGCGTTGCGAATGATTTAGATGTTAATTCTGTGGAGGCGCAATTAAATGAATTAATCGCAAGTCTTAAGGCCACGCAAACCAAATTGGAAAATGATAAATCAACTTTGGTTTTCCTTGCAGGTGGGCAGGGGGTTTTGGAATTTTTGCCAACAAATTTGCAAAGTGATTTTACAATTGCCAAAGTTGCGATTGGCCTTCCATCAAATGTGCTTTTGGCGCGCCCTGATATTATGGCGGCAGAACATGCATTAATGGGTGCAAATGCAAATTTAACTGCCGCACGCGCCCAAAAATTCCCAAGCATAAATCTTACGGCATCATTCGGATTTGCCAGTAATGAATTACTTAATCTACTTGCAGGACCTCGTTTTTTAATCACACCAAGCATTAGTGCGCCAATTTTTGATAATGGTGCCACTGATATTAATATTGATAATGCGCGCCTTAATCGCGATGCATTGATTTACCAATATGAGAAGGTGATAAATTCGGCATTTAATGATGTTTCACAAGCCCTAAACACGCGTTCGCAAATTGAGGCGCGCATTAAAGATCAAAGCGCTGCAGTCGAAAATTATCGCAAAAGCGTTTTCCTTGCTAAACGCCGCTTTGAAGTAGGTATTGATAATTATCTTCCACTTTTATTGGCGCAAAGAAATTTGAATAATGCACAGGCCACATTAATTGGATTGCAAACTTTGCGCGCAACAAATTTGATAAGTCTTTATTCGGCCTTATCAAATGATGATGATTTTTAATCGCGCGCCATTAGTTTTTCATAAAGCTGGGCGTATTTTTTGCCCGATTTATTCCATGAAAAATCGGCCTTCATGCCATTGCGCTGTATTTGTGCCCATTGTTTTTTGTCATTATAAATTTCGGTGGCGCGGGCGATAGCGTGATATAATTCATGCTGCGTCACTTTATTGAATTGAAAACCAGTAGCCAAACCCGCGTTTAAAGCCGCTTCATTGGCATCAATAATAGTATCAGCAAGGCCACCAGTGCGCGCAACAATTGGAACACAGCCATATTTCAAACCATATAATTGCGTAAGACCACAGGGTTCAAAGCGTGATGGAATTAAAATTCCATCTGATCCACTTTGTAAAATATGCGATAGATTTTCATCATAGCCAATAATCGTGCCAATTTTACCACGAAACTTTTTTGATGCGCTTATAAAGGCATTTTCTATTTGCGCTTCGCCTGTTCCAAGAATTGCAATACGCACACCAATATGCGTAAGGGCTTCGCAAATATCGGATAAAATATCCATGCCCTTTTGCCATGTAAGGCGCGATACAACGCAATAAATTGGCCCGCGTGCACGTTTTAGGCCAAAGGCCTCCTCGATTTTGCGGCGATTTTTTACCCGCGTACTAAGTGATTTTGCATCATAATTTTCGGGAATTAAATTATCGGATTTTGGGTTCCAAATCTTATCATCAATGCCGTTTACAATGCCATAGACATCACTGAAGCGTGCGCCAATTAGTCCTTCTAGTCCCATACCAAATTCTTGGGTTACAATTTCTTGGGCATAGGTTGGGGAAACGGTTGTGATAATATCACAAAGCGCAAGGCCACCCTTTAAAAAGCTTAAATCGCCATAATATTCGATGCCTTCAATGCCAAAGGCTTCGGTTGGTAATTCAAGGCCTTCAAAAATATTTGCCCCATATCGCCCTTGGAATGCAATATTATGGATTGTTACGATTGATTTGGTTTGTTGCGCGCGCTCATTACCATAGCGCATATAGACGGGGGTAAGGGATGCCTGCCAATCATGGCAATGAATTATATCGGGGGCGTATGATTTTATAATACCGCCCGCAATATCACTCGCGGCTTTTGATAATGCGGCAAAACGTTTCCAATTATCTGCAAAATCAAGCCCGTTTTCGTCAATATATGGCCCACCATTGCGATTGAATAGGGACGGGGCATCAAGCGCTATAATATCTAATCCATCATGATTAAAAGCCATTAATTTGGCTTTTTCACCCAATAAATTATCATATTCGAAAAGTAATTTACCTTTGCCAAGTTTGGCGGCAATTGATGCATAAAGTGGAATAAGGGTTTTCACCTTTACCCCATTTTTTTCCAATGCCTCTGGCAATGCGCCCACCACATCGGCAAGGCCACCAGTTTTAATTAAAGGATATATTTCTGAAGCAACGCTTAAAACCTGCATTATAATTCCAAACGATTAATCATGTCCTGTGTTACAAGGCATACACCATTTTCGGTGCGCCTAAATCTTTGTTTGTCCAAGTCCTCATCTTCGCCAATCACCAAGCCATTTGGTATTTTTACACCACGGTCAATGATTGCCTTTGTGATGCGTGCACTTTGTCCGATGTTGCAGCTTGGCAGAACAACGGTTTGGTCAAGGCTTGCATAAGAATGAACATGTGCGTGTGAGCTTAAAAGACTATTACGAACTGTTGCGCCCGATACGATACAGCCACCTGAAACAAGGCTAGAAAGTGCCTGTCCGCGTCTTCCATCAACATCATGGACGAATTTTGCGGGTGGTGTGATTTCCGAATGTGTCCAAATTGGCCACGCCCTGTCATATAAATCAAGTTTTGGGGTTACATGGGTTAAATCCATGCTGGCTTCCCAATAGGCATCAACAGTTCCCACATCGCGCCAATAGCTTTCAGCCTCATTTTCAGCGCGAACGCAGCTTTGCGAAAATTCGTGCGCAACGGCTTTGCCGTTTTTAACAATGTCAGGGATAATGTCTTTACCAAAGTCACGGCTTGAATTTGGATTATTTGCATCTTCGATTAATTTTTGCGCCAAATAGCTGGTTTTGAAAACATAAATACCCATTGAAACCAATGCAATATCAGGTTTTCCTGGCATAGGCGGTGGGTTTTCTGGCTTTTCGATAAAGTCGGTAATAATGCCTTTTTTATCAACATTCATAACACCGAATGCGGTGGCCTCTTTTAATGGCACTTCCATACAGGCAATGGTTACATCGGCTTGCATATTTACATGCTGCTGCAACATTACTTCATAATCCATTTTATAAATATGATCCCCTGCAAGGATAAGCATATATTCAGGATTATGATCTTGGATAATATCAAGGTTTTGATAAACCGCATCCGCCGTTCCATCATACCATTGGGTTTCAGAAACACGTTGCGAAGCAGGTAAAATGTCAAAACTTTCGTTACGTTCTGGCCTGAAGAAGTTCCAGCCATATTGAAGGTGGCGGATTAGTGAATGGGCCTTATATTGTGTGGCAATACCAAAACGGCGAATACCAGAATTAAGTGCATTAGAAAGTGCAAAATCAATAATGCGCGATTTGCCGCCAAAATAAACGGCGGGTTTTGCGCGAACTTGAGTTAATTCTTTAAGGCGTGAACCACGCCCCCCTGCAAGAACATATGCCATTGTGTCGCGTGATAATGGCCTTGTAACCAAAGATTTCATGCACTCCCCCTTTTGAAATTTCAATCATGTGAAATTTTCGAATATTATTGTTGATAATGCTGGTATTGTTAATTGTAAAATCCCATTTTCGCAAATCACACTGCCTAAATTGCCGCAGTTAGATCCGCCATATATTTCGCTATCTGTATTAAGTATTTCGCGCCATTTTCCTTCTATTCGTAATTGCATTTGATAATTATCAAGTTTTTGACCGCTAAAGTTTGTAACAACCAAAATTGGCATTGAATTTTCGGCAAATCGCATGAAGGCGAACACGCTATTTTTGCTATCATTAACAACCACCCATTCAAAACCTGATGGGTCGCAATCACGCGCATGAAGCGCGGCAAAAGTTTTGTAAGTTTTGTTCAAATCCCGAACAAGGGTTTTAACGCCATTGTGTTTTGCATCATCCAAATGATGCCAATCAAGGCCGCGCCCCTCTGACCATTCGCGCACTTGCGCAAATTCTTGCCCCATGAATAAAAGTTTTTTTCCAGGGTAACACCACATAAGGGCGTAATAAGCACGCAAATTGGCAAACTTTTGCCATTCATCGCCCGCCATTTTGTTTATAAGGCTTCCTTTGCCATGCACCACTTCATCATGCGATAATGGCAAAACAAAGCTTTCAGAAAAAGCATAAGTAATTCCAAATGTTATGTCATTATGATGATAAGATCTATGAATTGGGTCACGCGATAAATAGCGCAAAGTATCATTCATAAAGCCCATATTCCATTTGAAATTAAAGCCCAAAGCTTCACGATTTCCTTGATGGGTTACGCCCGGCCATGATGTGCTTTCCTCGGCAATAGTTAGGAAACCTTTGGCATTTTCGCGCAATTCTTTATTGGTGATTTGTAAGAAGTTGACCGCTTCCCAATTTTCGCGCCCACCTTCGGAATTTGGAAGCCATTCGCCTGCTTTGCGCGAATAATCACGATAAAGCATTGATGCCACTGCATCGACCCGAAGGCCATCAATATGGAATTTTTCGGCCCAATAAAGCGCATTATTTACAAGATATGACAAAACCTCACGGCGTCCAAAATTATAAATAAAGGTTGTCCAATCGGGGTGGAAACCAAGGCGGGGGTCTTCATGTTCGTAAAGGGCAGTGCCATCAAAACGTGAAAGTCCGTGTGCATCACTTGGGAAATGGGCGGGAACCCAATCAAGAATAATACCAAGCCCTGCTTTATGCGCATTATTTACAAATCGTGCAAAGGCCGCAGGTTCGCCAAATCTTGCGCTTGGGGCATAAAGGCCAGTTGTTTGATAACCCCAAGATTCATCAAGCGGATATTCAGAAATTGGCAAAAATTCAATATGCGTAAATCCCATTTCAAGAACATAAGGAATTAATGTGTCAGATAATTGATCCCAATTTAAAAATTCCCCCTGATAACCGCGCCGCCATGAACCTGCCTGCACTTCATAAATTGAAATAGGTTTGGTTTTGGCGTCATTATTTTTCCAATAATCACGGTGGTTTTCATCATCCCATTCAAAATCAATTGGTTTTGATACTATTGACCCTGTATTTGGTCTTAACTCACTTTGGAATGCGAACGGGTCGGCCTTTAATGGCATTGCATTGCCGTTTTTATCAATCACAAGGAATTTATAAATTCGCCCATCACCAATATTGGGAATAAAAATTTCCCAAATTCCAGTGTCATGACGCGCACGCATAATATGTTTGCGCCCATCCCAATCGTTGAAATCACCAATTACGGCAACCCTTTGGGCATTGGGCGCCCAAAGTGCAAAATGAATTCCATCATAGGATTGATGATGTTTTACATGCGCGCCCATAATATCAAAAAGCCGCAAATGACGCCCTTCATTGATAAGATAATCATCAATCGGCCCAATTATTGGCGCAAATGTATAAGGGCAGGTGACAAGCCATTCATGCTCACCCGCTTTTGCGCGATAAGTGATTGGTTCGAAATTTTTGGTTTTAACCTCACCCTCAAACAGGCCATTGGGGTGGATTTGATTTAATTCACCAAGTTTTTTTCCCTTGGCATTAAAGGCGATTACAGATTGCGCACCCATAATATAAGTGCGCGCAATCATTTTATTTTCAATCTTCTGAAGCCCCAAAACAGAGAATGGGGAATTATGTGTCCCGTTTACAATTGCATCAATTTCAGACGGGTTTAAATTCAAATCACTCTCCAGATGTCCGAAGCATATTCAGATATTGTCCTGTCGGAGGAGAACCACGACATATTGGCAGTATTATGAATTGCTTTCTTTGCCCAAGAAGACTGGTTTTTCCACGCTTTGTCAATATTGCGTTGCGTATCATAATAATCTTCAAAATCTGCCATTAGCATGAACCAATCGGAAACATGCAAATCATGCACTAAATCCTTATATCTATTTGGATCATCAGGTGAGAATAGGCCGTCATTTATTTCATGCAATGCCTGTGCAAGTTCGGCATGTGAATTGATAATTTCAGATGGTTTATAGCCAGCTTTGCGAATATCATCGACCTGCTGGGCGGTTTTGCCGAAAATAAAGATATTATCAATTCCGACATTATCCTTAATTTCAATATTCGCGCCATCCAATGTGCCAATCGTAAGCGCGCCATTAAGTGCAAGCTTCATATTGCCTGTGCCCGATGCCTCAAGCCCTGCGGTTGAAATTTGCTCGGATAAATCGGCGGCGGGAACAATCATTTCAGCCATTGAGACATTATAATTGGGTGGGAAAACTACTTTTAATAAATCACCAACACTTGGGTCTGAATTAATGCGTCGCGCCACATCATTGGCAAGTTTGATTATTTGTTTTGCACGGTAATAAGAGCTTGCGGCTTTTCCTGCGAATAATTTTACACGTGGTATCCAATCACGTTCGGGATGATTGCGAATTTGATTGTATAAAACAATAGTTTCGATAATGTTCAAAAGCTGGCGCTTATATTCGTGAATACGTTTGATTTGCACGTCAAACATTGCATTTGGGTCAAGTTTTACGCCTGTTAATTTGCGCAAATATTCCGATAATGCCACTTTGTTTTGATATTTAACTTCCATAAATTTCTTTTGAAATTCACTATCATCGGCAAATTTATTCAAATCGGCAATTTTGGTTAAATCGGTTAAAAAGCCATCACCAATTGCCTCTTTGGTCAAATTCACAAGGGCAGTATTGCATTGATAAAGCCAGCGGCGTGGTGTTATACCATTGGTTTTATTGTTAATACGTGTTGGATATAATTGATGAAGCCCCGAAAATACGGTTTTACGCATTAATTGCGTATGAAGCGCGGCAACGCCATTTACCGAATGCGAACCAACAAAGGCCAAATTTGCCATGCGAACACGGCGTTCACCATGTTCATCAATCAATGAAATTTGCGATACAAATTCATTATCATCAGGTTTTGCAATGCGCGCTTCACGCAATACTTTTGCGTTTATTGCATAGATAATTTGCATATGGCGCGGCAATAAACGCTCAAACAATGGTAGCGGCCAAGATTCCAATGCTTCTGGCAATAATGTATGATTTGTATAGCCAAAAGTTGCGATTGTGATTTTCCATGCTTCGTCGAATGTCAAATTATGCACATCAAGCAAAATGCGCATCAACTCGGCAACTGAAACCGCAGGGTGGGTATCATTAAGCTGAATTGCAACCTTATCTGGCAAAGTGCGAATATCGCCCGAATATTGAATATGACGGCGCACAATGTCTTGGATTGATGCTGAAGAAAAGAAATATTCCTGACGAAGGCGTAATTCTTGCCCCGCAGGTGAAGAATCGGCAGGGTATAAAACGCGGGTTAAAGATTCGGCGCGGTTTTTGCCTTCTAAAGCGCCAATATGGTCGCCCGCATTGAAGGCATCAAGGCGGATTGGATCAATTGCGTGTGCAGTCCAAAGGCGAAGTGTATTTACGCGTTTGCCCTGATAACCAACAACAGGCGTGTCAACCGCCGATGCAATAACGGATTCGCCCGCAATCCATTTTGTAAGGCCGGTTTCATCAGCCTCAACACGACCACCAAAAGAAACTTTATACGCGCTTTCGCGGCGTTCAAATTCCCATTGATTACCATATTCAAGCCAAGTTTCAGGTAATTCAACCTGCCAACCATTATCAATCCTTTGGCGGAACATGCCATTAACATAGCGAATGCCATAACCATAGGCAGGTAAATCAAGCGATGCCAAGCTTTCCATAAAACATGCCGCAAGACGCCCAAGACCACCATTGCCCAATGCCGCATCAGGTTCAATTTCACGAATTACATCAAGTTCAACGCCAAGCGCATCTAGTGCATTCTTAATATCTTCCATAACACCAAGGTTTGAAAGACTATCACGTAAAAGGCGACCGATAAGGAATTCTAATGATAAATAATAAACCCTTTTTGCGCCTGCGCGGTGGGCGGCGCGGGTTGATGCCATCCATTTATCAATAATACCATCACGGATTGTAAGAACAGTTGCTGCAAGCCAATCATGTGGGCGTGCTGCCTTTGTGTCTTTGCCGATGCGATACATTAGGCAATCGACAATTTTATCTGCCAAAGGCGGTAATTTCACATTTTCGTTCAATTCAGGGGATAGTATATTATTCATTAGAACGCCCATAATTTACATTGTTTTTGCAAATGAAATCGATTGCGCACGATTCAACCCGCATAATTTAGAATTATTAACTGCCACAAAAATATATGGTTTGGCAAATCGTAAAGTCGGTTTTTTGCTATTTTTTATAAAATAACCGCATTTTACCTGTTTGTTAATTTCACGGCGTTTGCGATTTTTGTGGATAGATTGTTTTTATCACCAAAAATTTGATCAATATTTTTGCTAATTTTCCTTTGCCAATTCGGGCGCTCTTTATCGGTACCTGGAAGATTTACCGAAGTTGCTTCGCACGCCAAATCTTCGATTTGTATGATGGCGATTTTTGCATTTGAAATTGCAATATATTTATGGATTGCAATGACTATTTCATCATTAAAAGCGGTATTTAAATGGTTTTCATCCAAAAGATTGTTGGTTTTTAGCGCGTCAATTAATGATTGAATTTCTTGATTACGTTCTAAACGTGCATTTGATGCATCATCTTTATTGAAAATCCCCAAGTTTTCACGTTCATTAATATCAATTCCATTCCACCAACCTGCAAGGGGTGGTAAGTCGTGGGTAAAGGCGCAGGTGAAGCTATTTTGTGGGTAATCTTTGGGCTGTTTAAAACTATTATTTTCACGTTCAAAAGGTAAAACTTTGTATGAGAAGATGTTTTGCGATTGCATATTCTCACTAAAGCCAAAAGGTACAGTTCCCAAATCTTCGCCAATAATAAGGCATTGGTTTTTGTGGCTTAGAAGTTTTAAAAGCCGTAATATATGCTCAAACGGATAATTTACATAGGTTCCATCTGCGCCGCACATATTATTAGGAACCCAAAAAAGGCGCATTAAACCCATTGCATGATCAATACGCAAAGCGCCCGCAAAGCGCATATTGGCATTAAATATTTCTTCTAATTTGCACAATTTATCTTCGATAATTTTGTGGGGTATATAGGGCGGCAATCCCCAAACTTGCCCCTGTGGGCCAAGTGGGTCGGGCGGGGCGCCAATTGAAATATTTCCCGCAATTAAATGACTATTACACCAATTTTCAGCACCCATTGGTGCCGCACCAATTGCCAAATCAAGATTAAGGCCGATTGGCAATTTAATATCGCAAATTTCACTTAACTGCCCGTTGGCGATGTATTGCAAATATTTTTGAAATTCAATTTCATCTGAATGTTTTTGTTTGAATTCTTTTACGACTGATGGTGATTTTTGCTTTAAATCATCGGGCCAATTGGCATTATAAATATTATCAATAGATTCAAAAACTGCATAATCATCAAGGCTTTGCCCGCCATTGTTGCAAAAATCATTAAATGCTTTTGAGGTGCGATTTTGGGCGAATGATTTTTGTAAAATATCGCGTTTTTTTTGCCCATATTTCATTATATAAAATATTTGGGCTTTTTTGTTCTTGGGTGAAATCAAAATCAGGGGTAAATTTTGAAACATCAATATATATTGGGTCTATAAAGCGCCTATCGGATGGATAATATGGGCTTTTCAAATCCCTTTGTGCGCCAAAAAGCGCATGAAGCGGGTTGATTGCCAAAATACTTGCGCCCGTGATTTGGCAATTTTCAAGGCATTGTTTAATACTTGTAAAATCACCAATCCCTTGGTCATTTTCACGCTTTAATGAATATGATTGAACCGAATAACCAAAGATATTTTTTGTTTCCAAAACTTCTGGCAAATATGCTTTTTGCGGGGCGATTATAAGGCGGCATTTGGTTTCAATATCATTTTCAAATGCGATTTCATAAATACCGATTTCAAGCGATTTAAGTTTAATTTCATAAGAAAATGCCCGTGCTTCATTGGCAAGCATGATTTCTTTTTTATCACAAATATCAAATTCAATTGCCTGACCATTTATCAATAATTTTGATGTGTTTGGCTTTGTAGCAATATGCATAATTTTGATTTCATCACCAATATCAAAACTTGCAATATGGGGTAGTGGGCGTAATTGTTTTTGGGTGAATTCATAAATTGCATTCAGAGCATCTTCATATGTTTCGCAATGAATTCCCATGGCTCTTAAGATTGCTTTTTTTGATGCCTGCGAAACTTTGGTTTCTTTGCCAGTTAAATCCCACCATGAATTATCAATCTTATAAAGATTGCATAATTTATCCAAAGTAGCTTCATCAATTGGGTTTATTTTGGGGTTTGTTGCTTTTGTTTGGCGTAAAAGCAAAATCGATTTGCTTGAAATATTAATGCCATCACTAAGTATTTCGCCATTATTTTGATTTGCGGTATCAATTTCAACATGCCATGATTGATTGCTTTTACAGGATGGCAAATTCACATTCAAATCATTATTGCCCCGATTAATTATAAGGCAAAAAGCGTCATCATTTTGATTAATTTGTATTTTTATACATTCGCAATCGGGGCTATTCCATTCCCAATCATTTAATATTTGCCCATATTGGTTTTGGAAAATTATGTCTTTAAATATTGGGTTTGGTTGACCATTAAAGAAAGTGTCGCTTGCAAAGCAGCCATAATTTTTGCGAATTTCAATAAGTTTCTTTGTAAATTCCAAAAGCTCAAAATCAATATTTTCCCAATCAATATAATTTATTTCATTATCTTGTGCGTAAGAATTGTTATTGCCATTTTGGGAATACCCAATTTCACTTCCCATCGTAATCATCGGCGTGCCGCGCGCCAAGATAAGGCTTGTAAGCAAATTGCGAATGGCTTTTTTGCGATTTGCAATTATTGTTTTGTCTTGGGTTTGCCCTTCAATGCCATGATTATATGAATGATTATCATTGCTGCCATCGCGGTTTTGTTCACCATTGGCTTCATTATGTTTGTGGATGTATGAAACCAAATCGTTTAATGTGAAACCATCATGAGCGATAATATAATTTATTGATTTGTCAGGTGATTTATTGCCAAATAAATCTTGCGAACCACAAAATCGCGAAACAAATTCCCCAAATCCAATTTCATTCTTAAGCCAGAATTTACGCATACAATCGCGAAACTTATCATTCCATTCGGCCCATTTTTGTGGAAATTGCGATAAATTATAACCCGCACAATCCCATGGTTCGGCAATTAATTTGCATTTCTTTAAAATTGGATCATTTTCAATTAATTCAAAAATTCTTGCACGTGCATTAAAACCATTTTCATTACGCCCAAGAACACTTGCAAGGTCAAACCTAAAACCATGCACCCCGCCATATAGACGCCATGCACGCAATGAATCTAAAACAAGTTTGATAACGGCATCTTCATTGCAATTAAGCACATTTCCGCAGCCCGCATAATTTGAATATTCGCCATTTTCATCGCGCATATAATAAGTTTTGTTATCAAGGCCACGTAATGAAATATTGGGGCCATATTTGTCGCCTTCACCGCTATGATTGAAGACAACATCAATAATGGTTTCAATTCCATTTTGTTCGAGGGTTTCGACGCATTCGCGAACCTCCTCCCAGCCATCTGGCGCAAGTTTTGGGTCGGGGGTTAGAAAACCAATTGTATTATAGCCCCAATAATTTTTAAGCCCAAGTTTTCGTAAATGATTTTCATCAATCCATGCATTGGCGGGCAAAATTTCAATGGCATTAATGCCAAGTGCTTTTAGATATTCGATTGATGGTTTCGCACAAAGTCCTTTAAATCGACCAAGCAATTCAATTGGAATATCTTTTTGGTTTTTCGTAAAGCCTTTAATATGAAGCTCGTAAATGATTAAATCTTTGAGTTTCAGATTTGATTTTGGGTTTGCCAATTTGGGTTCGCATACAATCGCTTTTGGCATTTTTTTTGCACTATCGACACCATATTCAAGCATTTCATCGCTTAATTCGAATGGGCGATCAATTGATTTTGCAAATGGGTCGAATAATAATTTGCCTTCATCAAACCAATTACCATTTTCGGGTGCATATTCACCATAGGCGCGAATTCCATATTTGGTTCCAATTCCAATATTTTTTACGAATGCATGGAACACATCATTGGTTTTGTATTTTAAATCGATTTTATGGGTTTCATTGTCATTTTCATCAAATATGCAAATTTCAATCTTGCTTGCGTTTTTTGAGTAAACAGCAAAATTTACACCATTATCATAAAAATGCGCACCCAAAATATCGGGTTTGCCGTTTAAAATTTCTATTTTTTGACCCATATTTTTGTGTGTAATAATTCATCTTTAAAGTCAAAAACCTTTTGAATTTTTGCATGTTATTTAGGCAATTGCACAATTAATATGCAGCCAAAAATATAACCAATAAACATTTAAAAAAAATCATAAAATTTTAATTAATTTGCTTCAGCAATTCATAAAATTTCAGGCGGATGATTATGTTTAAATTTATGCATCAAAAACTTTCAATAGCGCAAAGACTTACATTGATTGCTGTGGCAATGTTAATTCCAACAGTTTTCTTGGCGCAAATATTTGTTTCAAAAATTAATACTGACGTTGATTTTAGTAAAAAAGAACGTGAAGGTGTTGAATATCTAAACGCGGTTTGGCCTGCCTTTTCGGCAGCAGCCAATAATTCATTTTTGGCACTTGACGATAATTTCAATAAAACACGTCAAAAATTAGATATTGAAATGAAAACTAAAGAGGCCGCAGATATTTTTGCCGATGCACAAAAAACTGACAAGGTTTCACGCATGACAAATGCATCAAGCCTTATTGCAAAAATATCGGATGGTTCAAATCTTACTTTAGATCCTGATTTAGATTCATATTATGTGATGGACGTTGTGGCGTTTAAAATGCCAAACTTCATGATTGCCGCCAATGAGTTAAGTGACCTTGTAAATAAGCAAAATAACAATGGCGCACGCAGTTTTGATGAAGGTGCCGCAATTGTTATGGCAAAATCAAAAGTTGAAACTGCATATGGCGCATTAATGGGTTCATTAGATACCGCAATTGGCGCAAGCGCAGATGGTAGCTTGAAAAAAGCATTGGATTCACAAAAATCAATTGTGGCCGAAAAAATGAATGCCTTAGTTGCACAAAGTGACATAAGCGTAAAAGCAATTGGTAACGGCGGTATTGTTACAAATTCCCAAGAATTAAGTGCGGCAACTTTACAAGTTGAAAATCAATCATCTGCTTTATGGAATTTATCATCTAAAGAATTGGATAGATTGTTAAAAGCGCGTATCGCCAAAAAATATAATGAATTATTTGTGGATTTGGGAATTGTTTTAATTCTTTTTATCATTGCCGCTGGCCTTGTATGGTGGATTTCAAATGGCCTTAATGCGCGCATCAAAGCACTTGTTGGTGCGATGCAGGAATTGGCAAAAAATAATTCTAAAATTGAAATTCCATTTAATGATGACACCAATGAAACTGGTGAAATTGCAAATGCATTGGAAGTTTTCAAAAGAAACCAAATTGAAACCGAAAAACTGCGTGAACAATCGGCATTACGCGACGCAGAAATTCAGGCACAAAGCCGTGCAAGCCTTTTAAATATGGCAAATGGTTTTGAGGCATCGGTTATGGATGCAATTGAAAATGTTGCAAGTGCGGCTAATCAATTACAATCTTCATCACAATTCTTGCAAGAAGCGGCAATGAATGCATCAGGTAGCGCCCGTGAGGCATCACACGAATCATCATCTTCAAATGCCAATATTCAAAGTGTTGCAGCCGCTGCAGAGCAGCTTTCTAATTCAATTGATGAAATTGCAAACCAAGCGTCACGCTCTGCAGCAATGGCGCTTGAGGGGCAAAATCGTGCAAGCCAATCAACACAAAAAGTTGAAGAATTAAGCCGTGCCGCCGAAAAAATTGGTTCAGTTGTTGAATTAATTTCCGAAATTGCAAGCCAAACCAATCTTTTGGCGCTTAACGCAACAATCGAAGCGGCAAGGGCAGGGGATTTGGGCAAAGGTTTTGCAGTTGTAGCTTCAGAAGTTAAATCTTTAGCAGAGCAAACATCAAAAGCGACTGAAGAAATCCGTGAAAATATCGATGCGATAACTAATTCAACAAAGGATGCAGTTATTTCAATTCAAGATGTAACAAATGCGATTAAAGACATTACCGAAGTTGCAGGTGATATTGCATCTTCAATTGATCAGCAAAAGCAAGCAGTTCGTGAAATTTCGCATCGTACAACCGATGTTGCGCGCTCTGCGAATGTTACTGCGGATGCTGCGGCGATTGTACTTGAGGCGTCAAATCAAACAGGTGAAACGGCATCTGAATCTTTGGGTGCGGCCCAAAATCTTGCAAATCAAGCAATTAAGTTAAAACAATCAGCAAACGAGTTTTTAGAAAAAATTCGCGCTTAATAAAATAATATTGCCATTTTTACCTTTGCTGTTAATTTAAATTCAGAGGTAAAAATGGCAAAAAATATCGATGAATTTCCCAAGCCTATAATCACACTTTTTGATAAATATGTTCACGGTGATATTGACCGCCGTGGCTTTATTGAAGGTGCGGCAGGCTTTGCAATAAGTGCCAGTGCGGCGGGTGCAATGCTTAATGCGCTTTTACCTGATTTTGCCAGTGCCCAAAAAATCGCCCCTGATGATAAAAGACTTTGGATAGAAGATATTCATATACCATCGCCAAATGGTTCGGGTGTGATTAATGCCTATTTGGCAAGACCCAAAAAACTTGGTTTTTGGCAAAAACTTCCGGTAATCATAATTATTCATGAAAATCGTGGTCTTAATCCGCATATTAAAGATATTGCGCGGCGTATTGCGCTTGAAGGTTATATTGCCATTGCACCTGATGCCTTGACCGCATTGGGTGGTTATCCAGGGGATGAAGATGCGGCGCGCGCCAAATTTGCCACTTTGGATCAAAATAAAATCAAACAAGATTTCATTGCTGCCGCCAAATTTGCCCGCATTACCGAACATGGCAATAATAAATTAGGTGCAATTGGCTTTTGCTATGGCGGTGGTATGGTGAATTATCTTGCCACCCAATTAAATGAATTAAATGCTGGCGTTTCATTTTATGGCGCGGCTCCAAAAATTGAAGACGTGCCAAGCATCAAATCCAAATTAATGCTTCATTTCGCCCAAGATGATGAAAGATTTAATGCCATGTGGCCGCCATATGAGGCCGCATTAAAAGCCAATAATAAATCATATCAGGCGTTTAATTATGAGGGAACAGTTCATGGCTTTAATAATGATACGACACCGCGATATAATGAAAAAATGGCCGCGCTTGCATGGGCAAGAAGCCTTGAGTTTTTAAAACAAAATTTAAAATGAAAATTGCAAAAACTTTACAATCCTTATTAGGGGCAAAACAAATTCCTGGGGGCGCTTATGCTTTATTTGAGGGCATGGGTGTAATTGTGAAAGATGCAATTGGTATGGGGCAATTGGGCAAGAGTTTAAACCTTGATTCAAAAGTGCGGGTTGCATCAATTTCAAAGCTTTCAACTGCAATTGCAATTTTATCTTTGGCACAAGATAATAAAGTTGATTTAGATTCTGATTGCTCACAACATTTGGGTTTCTTGCTTCGTCACCCACTATTTCCTGAAAGCCCGATAACACCGCGAATGTTATTATCCCATACATCAGGTATAAGAGATGGCGATAATTATATGGGTGTTGTTGGCGAAACATTGGAAAGTTTCTTTGTTCCAAATGGCGCGCAATACATGGATGGGCAACATTGGGCAAAGGGTGAAACCCCATTGGGTGGCTTCTGTTATTCTAACCTTGGAATGGGTGTAGTCGCACAGATCATTGAAAACATAAGTGGTGAACGCTTTGATAAGTATGTAAAGCGCATTTTGTTTGATGTTTTAAATATTGATTGCGGTTTTAATTGGTCAGGCATTCCTGAAAATGCAGTGGAAAATTCATCACCGCTTTATCGCCGCAAAAATGATAATGATGAATGGGTGGTGCAGGTTGACGGCGATATGATGTCAAAAAAACGCCTAACAATTTTTACCAAAGACGGCAAAAGCCTTGCAGACTATCAAATTGGAACAAATGGCCTTTTATTTTCACCCCAAGGCGGCCTTAGGGCAAGTATCAATGATTTGGTAAAAATTGCCCAAGTTTTAATGGGCTATCATGGAATATTGCGCCTTGATACTATCGAAAATATGCGCCAAATTGTTTGGCATCATGAAAAAATCAAAGTTCAAGACGGCGGCGAAGACGGCTCATTCCAAGCATTTGGAACGGGAATACATCATTTATTAGCCGACGATAATTGCCCAATTATTGGCCTTAAATCAGACATGCTTGGTCATTATGGGGAAGCCTATGGCCTTCTTGGCGGCCTATGGTTTGAACCCAAAAGCCAAAAAGGATTTATATATTTCATAAACGGAAGCTTGGAAAACCCACGAAAAGGGCGAACCGGCCTTTTCGCAATTGAAGAACAAATTATGCAAGCTGCCTGTAAGGATTTGGAATTAGTGGTTAAATAAATTCCATAATTGCCACAAACCAAAGCCAACAAATAAAACGCATGAAATATATCGAACGGTTTTAAGCGGGATTTTGGTTAGTATGGTTTCGCCAAAAATTACTGCGGGGACATTGGCAATCATCATTCCCAATGTTGTTCCTGCTACCACTTGCCATAATGGTTTTAAATCAGCGCCCAAAGTAATTGTTGCCAATTGGGTTTTGTCACCCATTTCAGCCATGAAGAAGGCAATTAATGTAGTTATGAATGCGCCATATTTTGGTTCGTGATTTTCATCGGGCTCATCATCGGGAATTAATATCCAAAGGCCAATTGCGATAAAGGCAATTGCCGCGATTAGATTTACCCAAAAACTTGCCGCAAACCCTGCCACAAAACTACCAATAAAGGCCGCAAAGGCATGGTTAAATAGTGTTGCAATTAAAATGCCCCAAAATAATGGCCAGAACTTACGAAAGCGTGCCGCCAATATGATTGATAATAATTGGGTTTTATCGCCAGTTTCGGCAATCGCAACCAAGATAGTGGAATGGAATAAAGCGTCAAACATGGCGCGCTTTGACTATAGTTTATGGCTTAATGCAATAGCTGTTCTGCAACCAGATTTTATAAAAGCGGAAAGTATAGGATAGGCAAATGCGTTTTGCGCGCCTTCTTCTATGGCTTGGTTTTTATGGGCGATTTCTTCTTCTTTGAATTTAATAATGGTTTGTTTTAAATCGCCATCATCAATTTTATCTTCTTGTTCTTGATAGTGGCTTTCAATCACTTCTTCGACAGCTTGGGTGCAGGCATGGGCGGCATTTATTCCCATTAAGGCCGTCGAATATCCAAGGAATTGCGATAATGGTTTCCATATTGGTTCAAGAATTGTGGGGGCGATTGCACGTTCTATTAAGATTTTATCAAATCTTGCTTTATGGGTGATTTCTTCTTGTTCTTGATGGGCCAATATACGTGTTATTTTGCCGTCATTTTGCGCAGCATTAAATACTTTTAGCTGTGCCTTATAAATTTCAACCGCCGCCATTTCACCTGCATGATCAACCCTAAGCATTTGTGATAATTCGCTATTTTGCGAATTAATTGATATTCCTGGGCGTGGTGGGCGCGGCTTACGCATTATGCTTCTTCCTTGCTTTCGCTAAAAGAGTTTGCGCCAGTATCACCGCGAAGTGCACAAATGCATGACCAAATTGCAAGCAAGATAGACAAAATCATATTATAATTTGCCATCGAAAGCCCAAACATTGACCATGCAATTTGATCACATTTCGGCACATTCATAGGTTTTGAAAGTGCAGACATCAAATCATCCGCAACTTTTACATTCGCAGCACCAGAACATTCAGGAAGCCCGTTCCACCAATGTAATTCCACACCTGAATGGAAACCTGCAACCGCAGCGCCAGCCAAAAAAATCACCGCCAGTATTGCATCAAGTGCACGCGCCATTGATGCATTATCAAAGAAATGGCGTAATATTATTGCAACTGCACTTACACCAAGTGCAACCCAATAAACTTCGCGCTGATGCAAACAAAGCGGGCAGGGGTATAATTTCATAAATATTTCAAATGCATGTGCCGCAGCAAGCATAAAAATAGAAATTGCGCCCGCAAACCAAGGCCACTTATCTTGTAGAATGCCAATTTTTCTCAACATGTTTTCATTGATATATAACATAATTTATTTATACAATAGTTTGTTGTAAAAGTTGCGCATAATTTAGAATCTTTTGGCGCGTCACGTAGTCGCGATTTATATCAAATAATTCACGCTGTAATTCATACGCAATTTGTTATTGATAATTGCGCAATAAATTTGTAACACACGCAAACCAATCACAAAGTTTATATGTGCCTCTGTGGTGAAATTGGTAGACGCGCTCGACTCAAAATCGAGTATCGAAAGATGTGCCAGTTCGAGTCTGGCCAGAGGCACCATTTATTTATCTCACGCTTATGTTCGCGGCACTCGCTTATCGCTCGTGCTATTCGCTCACCGCTCCGATGGGGCGGCACACTTATGCCGACGCGCACTTGGCGCGTATCTCACTTTGTCACCATCGCGCTTCGCGCTCGCTCAGCAAAGTGTATTCAACTTGACAATAAAAATCAAAAAGCGTGGTTTTTGCTTTTTTTTTATTAGTTCGCTTCGTTCATACTTTAATTCATAGCACCGGCACTTTTCTTAAAGTGTTTGTTTTTCATCCTTAATTCTAAATTTTCATGGCATACCGCATATGGGGTATGTGGGGAAAGGTGAAATCAATAATAATCGCGATAATGTTGTTTTGCTTGATGGGCAAAATATCGTGAGGTTAAAATGCGGGAATTTCGATTTATATTGGTTTTTGCGCTTGGTTTTGGTTTTGCTAATTCTGTTATGGCGCAGGATTTGTCAAAGAATAAAATCAAAAAGAATAATGTTGTAAAGCAACAGACAATGCCTGTTATTGTTGATTTTGGTGATAAAAAACCAGAACCAAAGCCAGTAACAAAAGAAGGTGAAAGCGATAATTGGCGCCCGCCACCAATTCCACCTTTAAAAGATGCGTCAAAGGTTCAAACCGAATCTGGTTCAGATGGATGGCGTCCGCCTCCAATCCCACCGCTAAAAGATGATGCATCCAAAATACAATCTGAATCTGGTTCGGATGGGTGGCGTCCACCGCCAATTCCACCTTTAAAAAATTAATCAGGGAAATATCAATGAAAAAAACAATTATAGTAAGTGTAGTTGCATTAATGTTTTTTGGCGCTTGTTCAAAGAAAGCTGAAAATCAAATTTCTAAGGAAGATGTGGCAATTGCAAGCCAAGTGCCGTCAACTAATGGCCCGCCACCAAGAAGCGATGGTGGAATTGGTGAGTTTTCGGCCGCAGATGTAACCCGTATCAAAAATGCGCAAGTTATGAATAAAGCCACAGGACAGCCAATGTCACCTGCAGATACAACCGCGTCACCTGAAACTCTTGATGATTTTTATAAGTCATATCAATTATCTTTGATGGGCCAATGGTCAAAACTTCCAGAGGCTTGTGGATGGGATAAAGCGCCATTTGCGGATATGAAAAATAAAATCTATGCAGGTAACAAGCTTGATGCAACATATGACGATTTTTGGAATAAGGGCGTTATTGAATATCTTGAAAAAGTTCAAAATGGTTATAATTACAAAACTAATGGTAATTATTGCTCAGAAGAATTTAAAACAAGGCTTTTGAAAAAACTTGATAAAATTTATAAGGGCGACCTCGGCAATATGGCACTCGATTAATAATTATTTTTACCAATTATTGTTGACATAAAGTTCGTAAAAATGTGCCGTAGCGTCAGCATTTGCAACAGATTGAATTATTCTCTTACTTGCAAAACTTAATCAGATTTCCCAAATATTAAGCAAATCAAATAATATTGAATTGTAAACATATATGGGAGTTTTTATGGGCCTTTTCGCGAAAATTAAAGAAGAAATAGATTTTGCGCTTTTGGCACGAAAAACAAACGTGTGGATTGAAGAACTTACGCCGACACATACAAATTTACTCGCCGATGATTGGGAGAGGGTTTGTGACCAAAATGGTTCACGAACAGCAATAATTTGCGATAATAAAAAACTTACTTATAGTCAGTTTGATAATCTTGCTAATCGATATGCAAATTGGGCATTTGATTCTGGCCTTAGGGCTGGGGATGTGGTTGCAGTTTTTATGCAGAACCATCCTGATTATATTGCATGCTGGTATGGCTTATCGAAAATTGGCATTGTAAGTGCGCTTATTAATCAAAATATGGTTGGTCAGCAATTAAGTCATTCTGTTAATGTTGCCAAAGCTAAGGCTATCATCGTAGATGACGAATTAGCACCAATTTGGGCGCCTGTTGCAAATGAATGTCCTGATGTTGCGTCATTCCAAAGATTTGGAACACCAATTGCAGGGCTTGGTGATTTGGATAGGGCATTAAACGCGCAAACAACAAGGCGCCCAAATCGCATTCATCGTTCGCGCCTTATGGGTAAAGATCCATGCCTTTTCCTTTATACTTCAGGAACAACAGGAAGCCCTAAAGCCGCTGTAATCAGCCAATCGCGGGTTCAAGGTATGAGTAGGGTATTCATTGCAGGAACTGGCGCAGGTCGTGATGATGTTGTTTATCTTCCGCTTCCTTTATATCATGGCACTGGCGGTATTTGCGCCGTTGGCTTGGCGCTTAATACTGGTGGCACATTGGTAATTCGTAAGCGATTTTCAGCAAGCCAGTTTTGGCCTGATATAGTAAATAATGGCTGCACAATATTCGTATATATTGGTGAGATGTTCCGTTATTTGGTAACGCAAGAACCAAATGAATTTGAAACCAAGCATAAGGTTAAATCATGCTTTGGAAACGGCCTTCGCCCCGAAGTTTGGGACAAGGCCGAGGAAAGATTTAAAATTCCAAAAATCATGGAATTTTACGGCTCAACCGAAGGCAATGTATTCCTTACCAATCTTACCGGCAAAAAGGGTGCAATTGGGCGCAAGCCAAAATATTTAGAAAAGAAAATCAATATTTCACTTGTAAAGTTTGATATTGAAACGGAAATGCCGGTTCGTGATGAAAATGGATTATGCATTTTCTGCGGCCCTGATGAAATTGGTGAGGCGGTTGGAAGCCTTGACCCTAATGATCCACGTGGTCAATTTGATGGTTATGCCAATGATAAAGAGGCCACCAACAAAAAAATCCTTCGTAATGTTAAAGTTGAAGGCGATATGTATTTTCGAACTGGCGATTTAATGCGCCAAGACAAAGCGGGCTATTTCTATTTTGTTGACAGGATTGGCGATACTTTTAGATGGAAATCAGAAAATGTTTCAACCGCTGATGTTGGCGGGGCATTGGGCACTTTTGATGGCATCGAAGAAGCAAATGCCTATGGCGTAAGCGTTCCAAATCATGAGGGGCGCGCGGGTATGGCGGTTTTAGTTATTCCAAAACCAATTGATTTTGACGCACTATTGGCGCATTTAAAAGCCCAATTACCAAGCTATGCATTACCATTATTCTTTAGAATTCGCAAAGAAATGGAAACCACGGCAACGTTTAAATACAAAAAAGTTGATTTAGTTCGTGAAGGTTTTGACCCTGAAATGATTGACGATCAAATCTATTGGCTAAATCCGCAATTGCAAAAATATGTTCCAATGTCTGATGAGGATTATGACAATATTGCTGCGGGAAAAGTAAGATTTTAATTTTTCTTTGTGCCGTTTTAATTTTTTGATAACGCAAATTAGTGCATAGCATTTATATGAACACGGCATTTAGTCATATCGATGATTTTGATTTTCTGGATAAGGAAATGTTGGCAAAGGCCAATATTAGCCCGAAAACAGGATTCGCCACTGACTATCTTAATGTTTTTAATGAAGCTGTTATGCTTTTTGGTCTTCTTGCCGATATGCCTGAAATGATTGATGAATTGGTTATTTGGGAACCATTATCATACGAGGAGCATTTTAGACGCTCCCACTTTCATGATAAAGAATTGGCAATCGCGGTTTATCATTTAATACCAGAAGAGCGTAAAAAACCGTTTGATAATTTATCCCATGAATTGGGCCATATGGTAAAAATCGCCATAAAAGAAGCAGAAAAACTTATAAATGAAAATGGTGAGCTTTCTGATTATTGCTCCGAAACCTGTTTTGCATTGCAATCGGCAATTATGATGCTTGATGGAATGATACACGGCCGCGCCGCAGAATCTAGTCAAGATGAGGTTGACGCACTCTTTGATTAATTGCCTATTTGGCCTATTGTTATCGAATGAAAACAGATTCGCAAAACAAAATCCAACTTAGTGATTATAAGCCTTATCCTTATTATATTCCAAACCTACAATTAGTTTTTGAACTTGAAAAAGAAAGAACAATAGTAAGTTCAAAAATGCGCCTTGAATTAAAATCTGGCTTTGAAGAAAGTGAGAAAATAATTCTAAATGGCGAAGGATTGGAAATTATTTCTATCAATAGGAATGGCGAAACCTTAAGCGAAAATCAATATTCATACAAAGATGATTTACTAATAATTGATGGTGGCAATAGGGTTGAACTTGCAATCAAAGTTGCAATTAATCCATTGAAAAATACTGCCTTATCAGGTCTTTATGTTTCAAGCGGTCGCTTTTGCACGCAATGTGAGGCCGAAGGTTTCAGAAGAATTACTTTCTGGCCCGATAGGCCAGATGTTATGGCGCATTTCTTTGTACGCATTCAAGCGGACAAAGAATTATATCCAACACTTTTGTCAAATGGCAATTTAGTAAGCTATGGGGATTTTGGCGATGGTCGTCATTTTGCTGAATGGGATGATCCATGGGCAAAGCCATCATATTTATTTGCCCTTGTTGCCGGAAGTTTTGATAAATTAAGCGATAGTTTCACAACTATGAATGGCAATGAGGTTGAGCTTAATATCTATGTCGAACAGGGCGATAGTGAGCGTGCAAAATATGCAATGGATTCACTAAAACGTTCAATGAAATGGGATGAAGAAAATTATCTTCGTGAATATGATTTGGACATTTTCAACATTGTTGCCGTGCGTGATTTCAATGCGGGCGCAATGGAAAATAAAGGGCTTAATATTTTCAATTCATCGCTTTTATTAGCGGATGAAGAAACCGCCACAGATTTAGATTATGCACGTATTGAAGGCGTTGTTGCGCATGAATATTTCCATAATTGGTCGGGAAATCGCGTTACATGTCGTGATTGGTTTCAATTGTCTTTGAAAGAAGGATTTACGGTTTATCGGGATCAAGAATTCTCTGCGGATATGCGCTCTCATGCGGTTAATCGTATTCAGAATATTATCGCATTGCGTGCGCGCCAATTTGCCGAAGATAATGGCCCAAATGCCCATAGTGTGCGCCCACATGAATATGCGGCAATTGATAATTTTTATACTTCAACAATTTATGAAAAAGGCGCCGAGGTAATAAGGGTTGCAAAGAACATATTGGGTCAAGAAGCATTTCTTGCCGGTGCAATAAATTATTTTGAGAAAAATGACGGAACGGCCGCAACAATTGAAGATTGGCTTGCTGCTTTAAGGGAAAGTTCACAAAATGATTTGGATGGCATTGAAAGATGGTATTCACAAGCAGGAACGCCAATTGTTACCCTTGAAACCCGCTTTGAAAACAATGTCTTAGAATTAAAAATTAGCCAAGAAACTAAGGATACGCCAAATCAGACAAATAAGGATTGGGTGCCAATTCCGATTGATTTGGCCTTTTTTGACGAAAATGGAAACCGCCTTATTTTAGATATGGCACAAGGCAAAAAAGCAAATCTAATTTCCCTAAATCACGCAGGGAAAGAGTTGATTTTACGCTTTGAAAATATGCCTAAAAAGCCAATTGTTTCTATGATGCGTGGCTATAGTGCGCCAATCATTTTAAATTCTGATCATACGGATGAAGAATTGGCGGTATTGGCGCAATATGATGATGATTTTTATGTAAAATGGGAAAGCCTGCAAACTATTGCGCGTAAAAATTTGGTTTTTGGTGCGCAAGAAATATCAAATGGAAAAGCATATGTTCCGTCTGATGTTTTGATTAATGCATATGGTAATGCATTGAAAAATGCGCAAAATGACCGTGCTTATGCGGCCTTATTGTTACAATTGCCGTCAACCAATGATTTGATGCAAATAATGCAAGATTGTATTCCTGAAAATATTTTTGCCGCGCGCGAAATATTGGCACGGGCGATTTGCGATAAACATAAAAAGATTATCGAAGAAGTGCATAAATCATATAATCCATCACAAAAATTTGTTCCTGATGCAGCGGGTGAGGGGCAGCGCGCTTTAAATTCACAATGCCTATATTATTTAAGTTTTGCCCAAAATGGCGCGCAATTTGCGAAAAATGCTTATGATAATTCCACAAATATGACCGATAAAATGGCGGCTTTGAGCGCTTTGTCGCGAATTGGTGGTGATGAATTTGCAAATGCTTTGGCAAAGTTCAAGGATAGATTTGAAAATAATGCGCTTGTTATGGATAAATATTATTCATTACGCGCAAATTCGCCAACAGGGGATATTATTGCAAACCTTGAAACATTGTTGAAAGATGATGGCTTTGAGATAACAAATCCAAATCGTGTTCGCGCAATTATTGGTGCTTTTTCAATTAGTAATCCAATCGGATTTCATCAAAAAGATGGTAAAGGTTATAAGGCGATTTGCGATTTTCTTCTTCAATATGATAAAGTTAATCCATCAGTTGCCGCGCGCCTTGCCACCGCTTTTGAGCGTGTAACAAAGGTTGAAAAACAAAGGCGCGATTTAGCCAAACAACATATTGATGCAATATTAGTGCAAGGCGTTTCAAAACAATTGCATGAAATCCTTGGTGGAATAATCAAATCACTTTAGCAACTAATTAAGGGGCGATTTAAGCGGGGGCAAGATTGCCTTCACTCAATATTTGGGTGAAGAAATATTGCTAAGGTTGGAAGCATTAAAGTAATTTAGCTTCAATTCTTTATATTGACAGCTTTGTTATTTATATTACCAATTGCTGTATTGATTTGCCACTTTGGCTAATATCTTATCCAAGGATTTGGGGTTTGACTAATAATATGGCAAAGCGTGATATACAGGAGAATGGGCAATGGCCTATTGCTGTTACGCTTTTGCTGTGCGCGCTTTTTATTGCCGCAATCATTATCAAAGCCAAAAGCGATATTGACCACCAAAAAGCGCGAATTTTTGATAATTCATATTCAAGTGCTCGCCTTATTTCATCTGATATTGACGCCAATCTAATCAGTTTAAAATCAACAATGGCTGCATTCGCATCACAAAGCGCAACAGAGGCGGCGGGCCGCGCCGCTGCAAGTGATATTGTTGATGTTGTTGCAACTTTTGGCCCAAATGGTGAGATGATTTCATCAACTTCAATTGATACAAAATCGGCGACTGCGTTGGCTGCTGCATCGCAACTTGCCAATGATATTGGTTGGGTTGGCGCTGTTGCGCGTGAAGATGGTCATTTCTTTCCTGCAATATCGGTTCGCGATGTAAAAAATCAAACTGCGGTTGCTTTAATCAAAATAAAGCCAAGCCCACTTCTAAAGTCTGGGCAAAATATGATTGTCACTGATAAGGATGGCGCGATTGTATATTCCGCATCTGTTTTAAAGCTACAGGGATTTAAAAATATTCGTGATGCACTTGGTTTTTCTTCTTTACCGTCTGAAAATCAAAATTGGGGTCAATTTGTGAAATCAAATGGCGGTGAACAATATCTTATTGGCGGAAGTATTAATAAATCAGGTTTCATAGTTTTTATACTTGAAGCGCGTGCAAATGCCGAAGGTGCAATATATAAAACTATGTTGTTTTATGCCCTTCTTATACTTGGGCCGATACTTGCGTTCTTTGGAATTTGGTTCGTTGTTAAAGACCAAGGTCAAAAATCTACCTATGCCGAATTGCAAATGCGTGAGGCGGAAAAAAGATTGCGTATTGCTATTGATGGGGCAAAATGTGGCGTTTGGGATTGGAATATTACAGATGATAATGTTTATCTTACAACCCGCCTTGCAAGAAGTTTTGGTCTAAAAGATGCAGGCCGTTATCGAACCGAAGAATTGCTTAAATGTCTTAGTGCGGATGATAAATTAAGGTTAAGATCTGCGCTTCGTGCATGTGTTCAAATTGGCGCGATTGATTTTCATGTTGAGGTTCATCATCCAGATAATCAAAAAATAAAGCCTGTTTTTTTACAATTCCGTGGTCGCTCTATTGGCAATAAGGATGATGCGCATCAGGTGCGTATTATTGGCGTTTCGATTGATATTACTGAACAAATGCACACTGATATGCGCGCCAATAACGCCGAAAGAAGATTAAAAGACGCAATCAACAGTTTTGCTGGACCATTTGCATTATGGGGACGTGGCGGCACACTCATAATGTGGAATGATGCTTTTATGAAGGTTTTCAATATTGATGTTGGTTTGCTGAAAGTTGGCACAAAATACGATGAAATTTTTGCTTCTGCATCGCAAAATATTGTTTCAAGGCGTTCTGATAGAAGCGATCCGCAGGCACAGGAAATACAATTGCAAAATGGTCAATGGCTTCGCTTAATCGAGCGTCAAACCTCTGATGGTGGTATGATTTCACTTGGTCTTGATATATCACCACAAAAACAAAGTGAGGATAATGTAAACGAAAATAATAAACGCCTTTCAGAAGTTATTGAGGCATTGCGCGCTTCTGAGCGCGAGGCTGCAGAGCTTGCAAAACGCTATGAAGTTGAAAAAAGCCGTGCCGAACAAGCCTCTAAATCAAAAGATGCCTTCCTTGCCAATATGAGCCATGAATTAAGAACACCACTTAATGCAATTATTGGTTTTTCTGACATGATGATGCGTGAAATGTATGGTCCTTTGGGAAATCCAAATTATCGTGAATATATTCGCGACATTAACGAAAGTGGTGTTCATTTACTTGAGCTTATCAATGGCGTTTTAGACATGGCAAAAATCGAAAGCGGAAAATTCAAAATCTATCCGCAAAATATGTCTATGGAAGAAACGATAGAACAGGCAATTCGTATTGTTCGCGTCAAAGCCGAAGAAAAAAATATAAAAATTGAACAAGATATCGAGGGTGATGATTATATTGTTGCGGATGCGCGTGCCGTGCGTCAAATTTTGATAAATTTGCTTTCGAATGCAATTAAGTTCACCGAAAATGGTGGTCGAGTTTTGGTTCGTACGCGCCGCGATGATTTGAATATAACAATTTCCGTTATTGATAATGGCATTGGTATAAATGGTGATGATATACCGCGCCTTGCAAAGCCATTTGAACAAGTTGAAAATGAGCATTCACGCCTAAACCAAGGAACTGGTCTTGGCCTTGCTTTATGTAATTCATTTGCCCGTATGCATGGCGGCTCAATGTCTATAACTTCAAAAGTTGGCGTTGGAACCAAAGTAGACGTAATTCTTCCACTTGTAGCAATACCACACGAAGAAGTTGCGGCCTAAAATAAATAATAAAAACGCTAAAATATTTGCCAAGTAAAATGATTTGTTAATATCAAGCGATTAAGAATCACAAGCTAAAGATATATCTAAAATGGTTGAATTTTAATAATTCAATCAAACATGGCGAGTGAGTTTATGGTTGAAACAAATCAAAATCAGGATGGCACAAAACCAGAAGCGGCTAATTCATCTACTGAAGGATTACTTGAACAAATTCAAATGTTCATGAGTGAAGAACAAAAAGCAAGGCTTTATAAAGGTGTTAACCAGCAACAACCTGCGAATTTGCGCACTGCAATAAGCCCTGCTAAACCTACAAATCCGCCAATTGTAAAAGATAATTCAAGTGTTAAGCAACCAGAAAAAATTGATACTTTTACCATTAAAGAAACGTCTTTACCTGAACCTAATGTTGCAAATTATGCGGGCGATAGGCGTTCTCAAGGGCAAAGCGCAAGCAGGTCAATTGGTCGTGTAACATGCTGTACCGGTTCAAAAGTAATAATATCATCAACCACAGACCATGAAAACATGATGGATGAAGAATCATGGTCCATTGGTCAAATGATTTCAATATCAACTGCGCATGGGCGCGTTGTATGTATGATAACTGAAATGCGCACTGAAATCGGTCATTGGCGCGAAGAGGCAATAAATTCAATAATAATTCTTGCCGATATTTTTGGCGAAGTAAATGAAACCAATCACGGCACTACTTTCAAACGTGGTGTTACAAAATTCCCACCTGTTGGCGCGATTGCACACCGTATTCGCTTTAAAGATCTTGAATGCATTTATGATTTGGGAAATAAGAAATCAATTGATGTTGGAACATTAAGCCAAAACCAACATATAGCCGCATCAGTTGGTGTTGATGATATTCTTGGTCGTCACGTTGCAATTATGGGAACAACGGGCGTTGGTAAATCTTGTGCAGTTGGTCTTGTGGTTTCACGCGTTATAGAAGCCGAGCCAAATCTTAGAGTTGTAATGCTTGACCCGCACGATGAATTTGCAAGTGCATTTGGTGATAAAGCAAATAATTTAGACCAAAATTCACTTGAATTACCTTATTGGCTATTAAACTTTGACGAATTGATTGATGTTGTATTCAAGGGCAATATTAATGATGATGAAATTGAAATTCTTCAAGAATTTGTTGTTCAAGCAAAGCAAGATAGGCAAGCACAAATGCTTTCTGCTGGCACTTCAAATGGTCATAATGGAATTATAGTTGTCGATACACCTGTTCCATATCGCATGAGCGATGTTATTAAATATATTGAAGAAACATTGGGGCAGCTTGAACCAAGGTTTGGCCGCCATGCACTAAAAAGCCTTCGAACACGATTGGAAATATTAGAAAACAATCCGCGATATAGTTTTATGTTCGCACGCGGCGGGCGCGAAGAGAATTTTTCAAAAATCATCGGTCATATCTTTAGGTTGCCTGCAAATGGTAAACCAATGACAACAATTAATCTTGCAGGCCTTCCTGGCGAAGTGATTAATTGCGTTGCCGCAGTTATTGCACGCCTAAGTTTTGATGTTGCGCGCGCAAGTCAAGGTGCGATTAAAGTTCTATTGGTATGTGAAGAGGCCCATAGATATGTTCCCAAAGAGCGTGAACTTGGCTTTATTCCAACCCGTTTAGCAATTTCAAGAATTGCGAAAGAGGGCCGTAAATATGGATGTTCGGTGGCGATAATAACCCAAAGACCGGGTGAACTTGATCCA